>JAZNLK010000037.1:0-26376 GCA_045579055.1 Clostridia bacterium | reverse complement strand
AGGCAGGTGTCAACACCGCAGGCCTCAAAACGGACGAATCTGTTCAGACTTCAGCATCTGTCCTGATGCTTGACACCACCGGTGAACGTTCCTTCTTCCACTGCGTTGGTTCAAATGCAGCTTTTTCGGAAAAGGATATTGACTATTCTCTGGTTGAGGACTGTGACTTGGTTTTCGTGACAGGTTCATTCCTTCTCAAAACCTTTGACGGCGTTGAAACCATGGAATTCCTGAAAAAATGTAAGGAAATGGGCAAGACAACCTTCCTTGACGTTTGCTGGGATGCAAGTGGCAAATGGGGCGAGCTTCTCAATATGGCAATGCCATACATAGACTATTTTATGCCCAGTATTGACGAGGCTGTCTGCATTGCAAAAAAGGACGATGTTGAAGAAATTGCAGAAGAATTCTTCAAAAACGGTGCAAAGAATGTTGTCATCAAAATGGGCAGCAAAGGTTCTTATCTGAGACGAAACACCGAAAAATCCGGTCAGATTTTCCCCATTTGCAAGGGTGTCAAAGCCGTTGACACAACAGGCGCAGGTGACAGTTTCTGTTCAGGTTTTCTTGCCGCATTCGCAAGAGATTGCAGTCTGGAAGATTGTATGCGTTTTGCAAACGGAACAGGTGCACATTGCGTTATGGAAAAGGGCGCAACAACAGGCATCACATCCTACGAAGAAATATGGGATTTTGTAAATAAACAATAATGAATGTATATATATATTTAGGAGGACAAAAAAATGGATTTTTTAAGCACAGTAAAAGGCAGTGACTGCGAAAACTTCTTCCCCAAGGGCTGGGATTTAAAGAAGATTGACGAGTGCTGCGAAAAGGGCGTTGCCCGTGAAGCATTCTGGAATGACGGTTTCACACCAATCGAATGTGAAAACATCAACGATTTTGACACATATATGGGTCACGAAATCGCAATGCAGATTAAACTTGCAGGCGAAAGAGGCGAAAAGCTCGCTATGATTCTTCCCGTAGGTCCTATGGGTATGTACAAATGGGCAGCATACTTCCTCACATCATGGAAGGTTGATTGCAAGCACGTTTACACCTTTAATATGGATGAATGGGCAGATTCAGAGGGTAACACTCTGGACGCAAGCAATCCCGCATCATTTGAATACAGTATGAAGCAGGCATTCTTCAACAAGCTGGGCGATTTGACAATCCCCGAAAATCAGAGAAACTTTGCAACAAAGGAAAACCTTCCCACTTATGAAGGCAAAATTGCTGCTCTCAAGGCAGAAGGTGCAAAGCTTGTTCTGGTTTACGGTATTGGTCGTGCTTGCCACATTGCATTCTGGGAACCCACCTTTGCAGAAGACTATGCAACAGAAGCTGAATGGAAGGCAGCTACTCACCGTATCGCTGCAAAGCTCACACCTATGACAATCGAACAGAACGCAATCACAAGCTTCAAGAGCCGCACAACATTAGTACCTTGCCGTGCAAATACAGTTGGCCCCGGTCTCTTCCTTCAGGCTGACTACGCTATCGGCGGCTGTGACGGGTCTCTTGGTCGTGGTATGGGCTGGCAGGGTATGGGCTTCCTGACAACTCTTCACTACGGACCCGACACAAGCATCACATCATCATACATTCCCACACTCCCCGGCAAGCTCTTCTATCTCAAAGAGCTGGCTGGTCCGCTGGTTGCTGAATGTAACTAATAAGTATATATAGAGGGTTGGTTTAACCAATCCTCTATTTTTTTCATAACCTATTGCATATTGAATAAAAATACTGTATAATAAGGTAAAAATATTTAAACGCTAACTTAAAGGAGAGATATCTATGTTTTGTAAAGAATGCGGAAGTCAACTGAACCCGGGCGCAGCTTTTTGTCCGGTATGCGGCACACGTATTGAAGCGACACCTGCTCCCACGGAGCCGATTGCACAAAAACCGATTGAAAAAACGAATTACTTTCAATCAGCAGGTGCTTTGGACGACAGTCTCAGTGCAACCCCTGCAGTTGAACCAACTCCTGCACCATCTGCTAATGCCGAAACAGTTTCGGCAGTTCCCGAAACCACCCAAACACCTTTGACTGTTCCGACAATGGAGCCTGCGGCAACATCCTCCGTTGAAACACCCTTTGCTGTTCCATCATCGGAATCCGCACCGGAAACTTTCGCCACAACAGCTTTTGAACCTGTATCACCCGGTGAACCAACACCCACAAAGCCCAAGAAAAAACGTTCAAAAGCGAGAATTGCTATTATAACTGCTATAATTCTGGTGGCAACCGCTTGCGTTGTAGCCGCTTCTGACTATTTCACAGGCTGGTTGGGAGTATTTTCGCCCAAGAAAAATAATGATTTTCACGGCATTGTTGAAGATAATCTGGATTCCTTCTCCATTGACGCGGCAAAAGCTCTCCGTGCCTTTGGAGCATCCGACTTGGACAGTTCCGCTTACGGCGAAGTGAAGCTGACCTTTGGCGATTCCGTGAAAGCATCTATTCTGGATTCCTTTGAAGCCGAAGCCGGTGCCGATGCAACTCAGCTGATCTCGTGGATTGACAGCATCGGACTGGGCGGTGAATTTTCCAAGGATGACAATGCCTTTGGAATGAATGTTTCAATTATGGCAAATGACACATCGGTTGTTGATATGCAAGCCGCAATAGATTACAGCAACGGCGCTTGCTATTACAGTTTCCCCACATTGAGTCCGAAAGCTATCAAATTGGATATGGGCTACGATTTCTATGAAATGCAGGAATCAATGGCGGCAACCGAACAACTCCAGCAGATTTTCAGTATTCTCCCCGAAGAAGCAGAGCTTGCTGATATGATTTCCAGATATGCTTCTGCAATTGTGGATGAAATCAAGAACGTGAAGAAGTCCGGCGAAACTGTTGAAATCGGAAATGTTTCTCAGAAAAACACATGCTACACAGCTACACTCACCGAGAAAGATGCGATGAATATGCTGAAAGCAGTTATGGAAGAAGCTCGCACCGACAAAACTCTTGAAGGAATAATCAAAGAACTGGAAAACACACTTGGTATGTCCGGTTTATATGAACAGTTCATTCAGGGAATTGATGTATCTCTCGAACAGTTCAACAGTATGAATTCACAGATCACCTCCGACGAAAAAATATACGTAAAAGTTTGGGTTGACAGCAACAAGCAGATTACCGGTATCGGTTTTTCTGTCGATGGTGAGGATATTGAAATCAAGTACCAGTCAGCAGAAAACGGTGACGAAAGTGCATCCTGCTTCTCGATTAACGCCGACGGTTTTGTTGCAAAGCTGGAAAGCGAAGGCAAGACACAATCAGGTAAATATTCAGGTATAACCAAGCTTAACGTTGCAGGAACCGATTACATTGAGATGGAATGCATCGACCTTGACGTTAAGAAATACGAAAAAGGATTGCTTGAAGGAACCTTCAGCTTCTCACTGTCACCCACATTGGTTGATATGATTAGCGATGAAATGGACAGCCCCGTTTTCGATATGCTCAAAAATGCAAAAATCAACATTGAGTTCAAGGATGCATCCGAAAAATCATCGACTATGGTCTTTTCACTTATGGACGGAAACGAAATGTTGCTTGCTCTTGAGCTTCGTGCCGAAATCGGCACAGGTTCAGGTGTTACAATTCCGCAGGACTACATCAGTATAGATTATGCTTCGGAAGAAGAACTTGCTGAATGGTATCAGAACGCAGATTACATAGGAATCATTAACAACCTTGAATCTGCAGGACTTCCTTCAGAATATGCTGAAGCACTCAAGTTACAGATTGAACAGGCAATCAACCCCTCAGAAGATGAGATGGGAGAAATGCCCACCGAATTTGAAGACTTCGAAGACTTTGAATATTTATTCTAATCAAGTCTGGATACACTCACAAAAATAAAAACAGAGCCGGGCACCGATATCGGTGCCCGTTTTCTGCAGATAGGACAATTATTATGAAAATAGAACACATAAAAAAGAAATACGGAAAGAAGGCTGTCCTGAACGACATCTCGCTGACAGCACAGCCCGGAATGTGTATTGGTATCCTGGGCGGCAACGGCAGCGGAAAATCAACCTTGCTTAACATTCTTGCAGGGATATTCAAACCCGACTCAGGGAGCTTCACATTCAACAACACCGACCTTCTGAAAAAAAGCAAAATCCGCTCATCCGTTCTCGGATATGTTCCCCAGAACACACCACTCATTGAGGAACTGACCGCAAAAGACAATCTGAGGCTATGGTATTCAGCAGATGAAATTGAAATCCAATTAAAAGCCGGTGTGCTCGGAATGCTGGGCATCGACGCCTTTCTTTCAACCCCGGTTTGCAAAATGTCAGGAGGTATGAAAAAACGCCTTGCCATCGGCTGTGCTGTTGCACACAATCCGCAAATACTTCTTCTGGATGAACCTTCTGCCGCCCTTGACTTGGTCTGCAAGGCACGGATTTCCAACTATCTCCTTGACTTCAAGAAAAATGGCGGAATAATTATTCTGGCAACCCATGACATCCAGGAGCTTCCCCTCTGTGACGCCCTTTATATTTTGAAAAACGGTGTTCTCACCCCTTATACCTTTGACGGAAACATCAACCGATTGGCAGGTAATCTATAAGCTATGAAAAAACATATATACTTAAATTTACAGCTCAAACGTGCTTTCAAATGCTATCCGATGATACTTTTTATAACACTCCTGACCATCGTCAGTGTGGCACTTGCCGGGATGGCCATAGTCACCCAAAACCTCAACGATGAAAACAAACAATCTGTTCGTATCGGAGTTGTTGGCGACATAGAAAACACATATCTCCAGATTGGTCTGAAAGCACTGGAAAGCCTGGACAGTTCCAGGTTTTTCATCAACTTTGATGAAATGACCGAAGCCGAAGCCAAGGCTCAGCTAAAAGACGGAGAACTCCACGGATATGTCATAATTCCGGAAGATTACATCAAATCCATCTGGCGGGGCGAAAACGTGCCTGCAACTTTTGTGACACAAAATAACCCCGACAATTTCGGTACGATTCTGACAACAGAGGTAACGAAAATAGTCTCGGATATGCTCACCGAAACCCAGATTGCCATTTACAGTATGCAGGATATTGTTTCAGATAAAATGCCCGGTACAAAGATGAAGCCACTGAACGATGGTCTGAACTTCAGATATCTGGATTTGGTGCTTCACAGACAAAACACATATGAAGCTACATCTTTGGGAATAGCCGACAGCATTTCCTTCGCCGGCTATTATGTTTGCGGAATTATTCTGTTCTTCCTGCTTCTTTGGGGAATATCCTGTAACAAGCTTATGACAGCAAAGAATGTTTCACTCTTCCGTTCTCTGAACGCCTTCGGAATGAAACCCACGATGCAGATTTTCTGCGAATATATGGCATTTCTGACAATTTCAATGTTCACTCTTATTATTTTGGCTATAACCGCCGGAATTGCTCTCAGCGGCAAGAATATCGCCATTCCGGAGCTGGAAAACATCAGCATTTCAACATCAGTGCTATTTGTTTTCAAATCTCTCCCCGTAATAATGATGCTGACAATGATGCACACAGCATTATACGAGCTGGTTTCAGGCACAGTCAGTGCCATCCTTCTGCAATTCCTTATTTCGGTGGGGTTGGGATATTTGTCAGGATGTTTTTATCCCAACAGCTTCTTCCCCGATACCGTTCAGAAAATTGCAGACATCCTGCCTTCAGGAGTCGGTTTTTCATATTTGCGAAAGACCCTTTCACACACATTGCAGGCAGGTGACCTTTTGGCTGTCACCTGTTACTTCCTGGCATTTTCAGGAATAAGTATTGGTGTCCGCAAACACAGAATTGCAGGTGAAAATCAGTGAAAAAACTAAGAAAAGCTTTTATCTGGTATCTTATGTTCAGTAAACGGTTGCTTCACAAATTCAGTTTTATCTTTCTGCTGTGTCTGATTCCGGCAGTAATTCCCCTGATGAATACGGTTTTGTCTGATGATGCCGGTATTCTGGGGATAGTTCTTTGTACCGAAGACAGCGACCCTGCTGCCCAAAAAGCAATAGACAAATTGTGTAGCAGCGACGGCATTATTCAATATTCCGTTGCTGACTCTAAAGACTCAGCAATAGACTCCGTCAGCAAATTCAAAGCAGATGCTGCCTGGATTTTTAAGCCAAATCTGTCAGAAGCAATATATCAATATGCGGTTCATGATTCCAAAGAACCTTTGGTTCAAATAATCCAACGTGAAGAAACTGTGCCCCTTCAGATATCCCGTGAGCTTTTACACGGGGCATTATATGAAGATATAGCATATTCCGTTTACAGCGACTTTATTAATAAAAATGTAAAACCCGAAAACTCCGTTTCAGAAGCGGAGCTTCGTGAATATTACGACTCCACACAGCGGAACAACGATATAATAAAAACCCAGCAGCTTGGTTCTTCTGTGCCACGAATGGATACAAATTACCTAACAGCACCGCTTCGGGGAATTTTGGCAATCTTGGTGATGCTGTGTACTATGGCGGCAGCGCTGTACTTCCTTAAAGACCAAAGCGAAGGAAAATATGACTGGATGCCACCTCAAAAAAGGTTGATTCCTGCCTTTGCTTCCTGTCTTTCCGCATCTGTTTTTTCAGCTGTTGCGGTATTTGTTGCATTCCGATTCACAGGGCTCACCACAGGCTTTTGTAGAGATCTTCTCAGTATGGTTCTTTACATTTTATGTACAACAGGCTTTTGTCTTAATCTTTGCGTAGTATTTCGTTCACCGGGAAAGCTTGGTGTAGCCATCCCCGGACTGATAATAATTATGCTGGTTCTTTCCCCCATTTTCTTTAACGGAAACGAACTGCGTCCCATAAGGCTTTGTCTGCCCTCATATTACTATCTGAAGGGCACATACAACAACGATTATTTCACATATTCGCTGATATACTGCGTCGGAGCATATATGCTGGCATTTGTGCTTAATATCATTAAAAACAAATTTTCGCACGGGATGAAAATATTAGGATAACCCACCAATGTTTTCAAACTCATTAACAGTGATGTGCTTTTGGAGCAGAAAATACTGACAAAATAATATCCGCTCAACAAAAAAGGGGACTGTGGTTAAATGAAAAAACAAACGGTTCGCCAATAATGGCGTCACAAAAAATCATTTTACTACAACCCCTTTGATTAACGGCAAAGTCAGCAAATCTTAAAGCGATAACAAGCTCAGCATTCTGTCATGCTGAGCTTGTCGAAGCATCTTAAATCATTATTTTTTCAGAACACTCCGTAATTCCCGAATAACAAACTCAGTTTGTCCATAATGCGGTTTATTTTCCACTACTCTTCGGATATAAAAACTAATTTATCATTATCTTTTCTGCCATTCCCATTGGTTCAAGTTCATTATGCCCATTCCACAAAAATACTTTTGCATACTTTATGTTACTATCAATGGGAACACTTGCTGTATACGATGTATCTCCGTCGCATTCAATCTGTTCCAGTGCAATCACTCTATCTTTGTAATCATTACATTTTTACTGACGTTCGTTATATTCCTCCATAACACAATTTATATCACACACAGTAATAAAATACACTCCCGGTGTACTGTAATCATAACTCTTCAACCGAGTAGGTTTTCGTTTAGGTAATTCCACTACACCAATCCCCCGTCAACAGCAATTACCTGTCCCGTTATGTATGACGCACCTTCAGACGCAAGAAACAGAACCGTTTCCGCAACATCTTCAGGTGTTCCTATTCTGCCCAAGGGTACGTCCTCGCAAAATGCTCTTTTGTCTTCTTCGGAAAGATGTGCATTCATATCCGTATCCACAAATCCCGGTGCAACACAGTTAACATTTATGCCCGACGGCGCCAGTTCCTTTGCAAGGGCTTTTGTGAAGCCAATCACAGCCGCCTTTGCCGAAGAATAAAGAACCTCACATGAGCCGCCGCAGATACCCCAAATGGAAGAAATGTTTATGATTTTGCCGCACTTCCGGCTGACCATTTGAGGAATAACCGCTCTTGCACAATTCATCATTCCGAATATATCTGTTTCAAAAACCTCTTTCATATCTTCCTCCGAAAAGTCTGTAAAGAGCCCTTGTTTTGGAGCAATGCCCGCATTATTCACCAAAATATCGATACTTCCCAGCTTTTCTGAAATCCGGTCAATCATTTTCAAAACCTGTCCGTTGTCCGAAACATCAGCACAAAAAATCTCCGCAACACCGCCATCTGAGACAATTTCTTCACGCAGTTTTTCTGCCGCTTCAAGGCTTTTATTATAGTTTATTGCAACACCATAACCTTGTTTCGCAAACATTTTTGCCGTGGCTCTTCCTATGCCACGTGATGCACCCGTTATCAGCACCGTCTTCATACTCTTTCACCTCTTCTTTCGGATTTTTTTGCAATAGAATAATACTCATTTTCCCGTTTTCTGTAATTCAGATTGTCATATCTCAGGCTTGCTTCAAGATGTCTCAACGAAGCACAAACAAAGTCAACCGCTTGTCTGTGATGCTTTTCATCAATCTCAAAGCCGAAGCTGTCAGCAATCATCCTCAGCGTGTTTTTTGTGTTTGCAGATGCAGAAATCAAAGTATTTTTCAACGAGACCTCACTCTTTTCGCTGAACACAGCCTTATAAACAGGCATGGAAATCATCGCCGCAAAATCGCTGAGCGTCACTCCCACAAAACCTTTTTCCGGTTTGCTGAACCTATTGATTTCCGACAACATTTCAAACAATATTGCAACAACCGCATTTTCAAATATACTCTTTTCTGTTTCCGCCTTTTGTCTCAAATCGTTTTTTTCTGCCTTTTCCTCTTTCTGCACAGCCATCATTTCACGAAGAATCCGCTTGTTATCTTTATCAACTGCTGTTTTGCTGCCCTTTCGTCTCGAAGATTTCCTGCGCATAGGGGCAAGCTTGGTCGACCCTTCAACCTCAAAATCAACAAAGCAACGCTCCGCATCAACAGCCGCAACCTTTATTCTCACCTTGTCACCCACGTAAAAGGCACGTTTGTTTTTCATTCCTATCATAGCAACACCGCTGTCGGCAAGAATATAAATATCGTCCTCCAGGGTTCTTGCGGCAACAAAACCCTCAACCGTGTTCGGAAGTTCAACAAAAAAGCCTGACGACAAAATATGGGTTATGATTCCCTCATATTTTTCACCGATTTTATCAGCCATATATTCCGCTTTTTTAACAGACTTCCATTTAAGCTCGGCATCCGCCGCATTTACTTCTGTCACAGAAGCTGTCACAGAAGCCGCAACTGTAATTTCTTTCAGATGTGCCTTCCTTTTTTCGGAAATTTCTCCTTCCAGGCTTTCCTTCAGAATCCGGTGCACCACTATATCCGAATAACGTCTTATAGGCGAAGTGAAGTGGCAATACGTACCAAACCCAAGACCGAAGTGTCCGTGATTTATCTCACTGTATCTCGCTTTCGCCATAGCCCTGAGCAGAAGGTAACTCACAACCTCCGCTTTTTCGGAGTTTTCAACTGATTTGAGTATTCTCTGAAAATCCGACGGTTTCATATTCACGCCGATTGGATAATCAACCCCCATAACAGGCAACACTTCCCCCAGACGTTCAAGACGCATCAGGTCGGGTTTTTCGTGGATTCTGAAAACACACGGAAGACCTTTGTTTACCAGATACTTCGCCACAGTTACATTACAGATAAGCATAAATTCTTCGATTATACCGTTTGAGATAGTTATAGGGTATTTTTCAATTTTGACAGGTCTGCCTTTTGAATCAAGAGTAATCTTTGACTCGTGAGTTTCAAATTCAATTGACCCTTCCGAAATTCTCTTTTTCTTCAGAATTTTTGCCAGATCATTCATCTTTTCAAGCATAGGAACAAGCTGTGAAAACTTTTCTCTTAGTTTTATATTTCCTTCAAGAATCTCTGTTACATTGGCATAGGTCATTCTGCTTGAAGATTTTATAAAGCTGTTGCAGATTTCATAACTCTTTATCTCGCCACGCCTGTTGACTTCCATAAACACCGAAACAGTCAGTCTGACCACATCAGGCTTCAGACTGCAAAGTTCATTTGACAGTTCAAAAGGTAACATAGGAATCACCGTATCAATCAGATACACGCTTGTTCCACGTGAAAAAGCTGCCCGGTCAATTGGTGAACCTTCCTTCACGTAGTGAGTAACGTCAGCGATATGGACACCCAGACAATAATTTCCATTCTCCAGAATCTCCACCGAAACCGCATCGTCAAAATCTTTTGCATCGTCCCCGTCAATTGTGATTATCAGCTTGTCGGTTAAGTCACGTCTGCCTTTCAGGTCAGCCGCACTGACCTCCGCCGGAACTGTTTCAGCTTGACGCACCGCCCCCGGTGGAAACTGTGGCATTATATGATACGAACTGAGTATGTCAATGAAGTTCATAGCGATTCACCCACCTTTCCAAAATGCTATCTTTATTTTGTTCCTGATTGCACAACTTTATCCCATACACCCGAAATATAGATGTGCCAGAAATACAAATTTAGCAAAAACCGCTCCAAAAATTTGGAGCGGTTTTAATTATCAATAAACTATTTTACTACTCAGCAGAACCGTCTTCAGTCGTTTCAGTTGCTTCGCTGTTTTCAGTTGTTTCAGCTTCAGCAGCTTCGTCTGTTGTCTCATCTTCCACAACAACGTTGCCATTTTCATCAACAACAACTTCAGCATTTTCGCCTTCTTCAACAACTGCGGCATCTTCAATACCGGGAACTGTTGTTGTTGCATCAGCTTTGTCTGACGATTTTACAGAAACAATTGCAAGAGCAAGAGCTGAAATAACGAAAAGCACCGCAATAACTGTTGTTGCTTTGCTCAGCAACGCATCTATTGTTCTGCCCTTATTCTTGCCGAAAAATGTTTCAGCACCACCGGCGATAGCACCTGAGAGACCCTGCTGCTTTCCGTTCTGCATAAGAACCACAGCAATAAGTATAATCGAAATGATAACGTGAATAACAATTAATATCTTCATCTTTTTTTCCTCCAAAAACTTTCACTAATTTACTTGCTGAATATTTTAGTCCTGATTCTTACGCAAGAAAACAGGAACATCAATTCCATCATCTTCGCTCACTTTGAAAAACGAATTTGGCTTTTCAACGACGACCTTTTCCTCAACAACAGGTGCAACGTCAACCGGTACAGACACAGGCTCTACCTTCTTATCAAGCATACCCTCTCTCATTGTTGCAAAAAGACCTTTGCCTTCATCCTTTGCAAAGGGTGATGCTGTTGTTTTCGGGAGCACAGATGTTGCCTTACCTTCAAATCCGGTTGCAATAACCGTAACCTGAATTTCGTCGCCCAAAGTTTCATCAATAATAGCACCGATGATAATGTTTGCATCCTTGTCAGCCGCTTCAGTAATAAGCTCTGAGGCTGTCTGAATTTCAAGAATACCCAAATCGCTGCCGCCGGTAACGTTCAGGATAACACCCTTTGCACCGGTAATTGTTGTTTCAAGAAGCGGACTGTTGATTGCCTTTGCAGCAGCATCATGAGCACGGTTTTCACCTGTTGCCTTGCCGATACCCATATGTGCATAGCCCGTATTCTTCATAATTGTCTTCACGTCAGCAAAGTCAAGACTAATCAAGCCGGGACGTGAGATAAGGTCAGAAATACCCTGAACACCCTGTCTCAGAACATCGTCAGCCATTTTGAATGACTCTGTGAGTGGTGTTTTGTTTTCTGCAATTTCAAGAAGCTTGTCGTTGGGAATAACAACCAAAGTATCAACACAATTCTTGAGATTTTCAATTCCTGCAGCCGCATTTCTTGCACGTGCAGCACCTTCAAACCAGAAAGGCTTTGTAACAATACCGATTGTCAGGATTCCAAGCTCCTTTGCGATTTCAGCAACAACAGGAGCAGCGCCCGTACCTGTTCCGCCACCCATACCGGCTGTAACAAAAACCATATCAGCATCCTGAATCGCCATTGCAATTTCATCACGACTTTCCTCCGCCGCTTTTGCACCGATTTCAGGCACAGCACCCGCGCCAAGACCTTTGGTGAGTTTTGCACCAATCTGAATCTTCTGCGGAGCTTTTGAAAGGGATAAATCCTGCTTATCTGTGTTCACCGAAATAAACTCAACGCACTGA
Organism: Clostridia bacterium; assembly: GCA_045579055.1. Classification (GTDB taxonomy): domain Bacteria; phylum Bacillota; class Clostridia; order Monoglobales; family Monoglobaceae; genus SIG440. The sequence goes on along the minus strand of JAZNLK010000037.1, from coordinate 14,218 downwards.
ACTTCTGCCTCGATCATTCTGTTTACTGCATTATTGCCGGCACCGCCGACGCCAATTACTCGTATCTTAGCCGGACCTGTTGCTTCAGTATCAAACTCGAACAAAATAATTCCTCCTATTCTTTCTAAGAGCTTGTCCGCAAAACACCGTTTCAAGAAAAACCACACAAGCAAGTACAGCAAAAACGGTCATCACATCTGCTCTTACGATTTCAATTTTAATATGTAAAAGATGTTTGTTTCACTATAATGAACGTGCCTTGTGGGAAAACATTTTTGATGTTTTCCCGGGTCAAAACCCTGTTTTGGCAAGGAGTTTGCAAGGCAAATTCCAGGCACTTCATTGCAACGAAGTCTTCGAAAACTATTTCTCAAAATAGTTTTCATAGCGGCAAATACATTGCCGCTGTGGAATAGCGATATATCGCTATTCCGACTGAAGACATTCGTTATAATAAGTCACTTTTCCACATTTACATTTTATTTTAGCATTTAATTTTCATTCTGTCAAGAGAAACATTTTAATTTCAACTATTTCTTTCAACATTTTTTGCGTTTAAATGTCAAAAAAGGAAATACCGGCATAAAAAGCCGGTATTAACACTCTATGCAAGATAAGGTGAATTGATTGGGAGAGGCAGCCACGAGCTCACTGCAGGGTCATATGGACCGTAGGAAATGGGTGTGTGATTGAACAGAAAGTCATAAATTTCAAACCCCTTGAGTTTATAGCAGGCTTCGCCTTCGAACTTATCAACCGAAGCTTTTCCGCCCTTCACCGAGATTCTGAATTTCCCGAATAAATCCGAATCCAGCGTTATTTCCCCGTCACAAATAGGCTCGTTGTCCGCCTTAAGCTGAAGAAACGCCTTCACAACCTTTTCAAAATGCATAATCTTGAAATTCGCAGGATTGCCGATAACAAAGCTGCTGCAATTACGCATACAGTTCTGCATAAGTTCCTTGTTGTAATCCGGTGCCCAGTATTCAGTTTCCGAAAGACCCTTGTATGTCAGAAATTCAAAAACCATTTCGGCGAAATCAGAATAATTTTTCAGTGTTATATACTTGATTCCATTCTCGCCAAAGGCAAATGTTCCAAAAAGCTCTCCGTCACGCAAAACCGCAACAGGCTCACGCCATCTTGCCAGGAAAACATTTATAAGAGACTCAACACGTCTTTTTATATAAACCTTCTGCATCTCATTTATTTTTATCGCGTCTTCCAGCAAATCCTTGCGTTCACGAAGGTCAACAAATTCAAAAAGCTGACGGTTCTTATAGTGTTTTGAAAGGTCTGCCATTTCAAACTTAAATATGTATTCAACACCGCAAAGTTCATAGCCAAAATAATTGTATCTGGTTCTTGCTCCGTGCAAGTAAGAAAGGTCAAAATCCCCGTCAATCAAATCCTGATGCACGCAATCAAACATAACCTTCATAAGTCCCTGACCTCTTTCGGATTCCTTGACCGCCACATTGCCTGATGACGAAATCTTCAGGACTTCACCACCCACGTGGTATTCCATCATATCATTGGAAATACACCCGCAGACCTTGCCATCCTTCATTGCACAAAAGTTATCTCCGATACGTTCAGCCTCAGGTCCGAAAATCCTCGGATACATTTCAGCAAAGGACTTCTTCACTCCGTCCTGATGTTTAAATGCTTCGCTTAGCACCTCCAGAGCTTCAGCAAGGTTTTCTTCATTAAATCTTACCATTTCATAAGCCATTTGTTTTTCCTCCGTTTATCTTATTTTCGTCCAAGACGCCGAATTGCCATCTGTGTCGGAGACATTATTTCCGTATTTCCGTTTTCAATCAACAGCGATGAATAATAAAGCTCTGTCAATGCTTCTTCATACGACACCTTGCAAAGATCCGAGATTATTCTCGCACCTCTGTCCACCAGTTTTTTGTTGGACATATCAACAAAACTCATATAATTTCCGCAAATCCTCCCAAAAAGTGCCATTGCCGATGTTGAAATTACATTAACTGCCAGTTTAATTCCAATATGTTCAAACATTTCAAGCCTGGTTGAGAACCTGTCAACTTCAAAAACAAGTTCTGTTCTGCCTTCATATGCCGAAGCACAACTTTCAAAGCTTTCGTCAGGCTTCTTGCTGTCAATCCACACCGCAATACCGTGCTTTTCCTCTCTTTCTCTGTCCGGTTCACAACCGATTACAAACTCCATAAGTCTGTCCACCGAAATATCCGGAACAGCTTTTGTTATTCCCACATCTTCATACACTTTTTGCTGCCAGCTTATACACCGTGGTTCTCTGCCAAAACAATCGCACCACGCATCGGCATTTGACAGTTTTGGATTTTTGACAAAAGCCCAAGACAAAGGCTTGTCCTTTTCGCATTGACGGCGAAGCGGCGGTGTGGCAAAAGTTGGAGCACGTTCGGTTGTGTCGGTGAGGATATCAAATACATAATTCTCGCTGAAATATGTAACATAGCCGCCTTCCCTATATAGCTCTGCCTCTTTCACAGCATACTCTGCAAGCATTTCCACGGTCTTTTCGCTCATAAGATATCCGACAGTTTCCTTGAACCCATTGCAAAGATAATCTTTTTCTACCGGAGCATCGGTAATCCGTCCCAAAACAATTTCAAAGGCAGCCATAATAACCGACATTTCAATGGTGGAAGATTGCATTCTTGTTGAACCGGTTACAGCCATTGCCCCGCAAGGCAGATATATAACCGAAACATTATCTCTCAGATACAAACGATCCACTCGTTCCATTTTCCCGATCATAGTTTTGGGGTTGCTGCACACAACCATATAAACCGAAGCGCCCTTTTCGGAAGCACGAATAGCTGTTCCCACAATCGACGTTGTTTCACCTGTTGCAGTCACACCTATAAGCAAATCATCCTTTCCCGGGTCAAGCTCATCCACCTGCATTTCGCTGAGAACCATATAATCCTCAAAGGATTCCACAGCACGGATAAGTGCATAGTCACCACCGGTCATAATCGTTGTCAGTTTATCGCCTATCTGCGGCATACCTGCGGCTTTTGCCGCATTACGGACAGCCTTTTCAATGCACATACAAAGTCTGCCCGACGACCCGCAACCCGAAAGAATAATTTTCCCCTTGCCGGTCAGTATTCCATATATCTTTTCGCAAAACGCATCAAATTCAGGACTGCCTAGAGCATCAGCAAAAATCTTCGCAAGGTCCGCATCAACCGAAAGAAGCGTTTTCACCCCTTCTTTCGGGTTTTCAGCAAAAGTTTTATCAAGCGTCCTTGTTTTGGGATTGGATTGTTCTGCCTCTATATAACCCATACGATATTCGCCTTCCGCGGTCAGAAAATTTTCTGCATATTCCCGTGCTTTAATTCTAAGATCTTCCATTTTTTCAGCTCATTTCTCTAAATAAATAAAGGAGGATTTCTCCTCCTTTGATTTTAACATCAGTGCCGCCGTATGTCAATCATCCACAACCAAAAAGAAATCCGCGTCATTTCTCAACTGTGAGTTTAATCATTCATACTGCAAGCTATTTTTAGTTGTTACTGTTTTATTTTCTTTTTAAGCTTTACCTTTTGCGGTTTTGAAGCTTCTTTTTCCGAATGGGCTTCACTTTCTTCCTGCTCCTTCATTTCAACAGTCACAGCCGCTTCAGTTTCTTCTGCCGCTTTCAACGCAAGCCTCTTTATTCTTTCCTTTTCTCTTGCACGTTTTTCAAAATAAATATCAAACGTTATTCTTCTTATGGACGCCATATTATTGAAAATTCTTACGCCAAAAACAATAAGAACCGCAAAATAAAGCGAAATACCCAGCAAATCACCAATATAAATGAACAGAACCGCAAGAATCGCATTTGTCACAAGACCCGTTATAAAAACGTTCATATTGAATCTTTTGTTAAAGTATGCAAGCAAGGCTCCGAAGATTGAATCCAATGCCGCAAGTATTGCCATAGCAATATATGGAAGATTTTCCGCACTAACATTATACGGCATCACAAGTCCGCAGACAACGCCAAATACTCCCGCAATAACAAACCACATTATTCAGTCACCTCCGTTGTCACATTCTGAGCATGCTTGAAGGAAACAATCCCCGTATATTTTTTCACAATTACATTGTTACTCTTTTTGATTGAAAGGTCAATACCATAAAAAGATGATTGTTCAACAGCTCCTCCCGGCATTTTCAATGCATTTTCCAGAGTTTCAGGGTCTCCGATTACCTTTATTTCAAAGGGTGCCGCTTTTTTTGTATTGTTAATACTTATAGTCGGCCCTGCACAACGGATTTCACTCATAGAAAGTATTCTTTCATCATTTATGGAAATCGCTTCAGCCCCTGCTGAACGCAACTCGTTAAGCAACGAAAGAATATAAGAATCGTGAACTATCCCGTATCCCGAATCTGCCACAATGCCTTCAGGGAGCTGGCTTGGGTTTCCGTCATTGACCGTAATCACAACACCGTTACCAACAAGATCCGTCATCCCCGCAACAGTCTCCGCACGGAGAAGGTCCTCCTTCAGAATTGCCGTCACGCCGTCATCCTCCGTAATCTGTGCTCTGTATCTTGCAACGTCATTCTGAAGCACCGCTATTTGTTCCATAAGATCCTGGTTCTTGTCGAGAGTTGTTTTCAGCTCACTCTGCAATACATCAACACGGTTTGAAATCTGACTTTCAACCGCTGTATTCTTTCTTACGCCCTTTATCTGCCAAGTTATCAATGCAACAAGAACAAATATCATCAATGATAATGTAATCTGAAATTTCTGTTTTTTATTCATTTCCTTTTCCTTCTTTGTTAATCAAATTTTATTCCGTCTCATCAGCCGTTTCAGCATCTTCCAAATCACCTTCCGACTGAATTTCTGCCTCGTCCGCAACCGGAAGCTCGGTTTCGTATCTGTCACCTACATAAAGCTTGTCACCTTTGTAATCAAGCAAAGCTTCCTCATAATCCGACATCCCGTCATCAATAACTTTTTTTATAAATTTAAGCTTGTACTCCATATTTTCATAACTGCCCAGGAGTATATCAAGTCTTCCGTCATATTCCAGCTTCAAATCCGCCAGGTTTTCAAAGTTGACACAATCAGTTTTTTGAATCATACCAACGTTTTCAAGTATTTCAAGACACTCATAAAGTTTTTCGGCTCTGGAATCATCTTTTGCAGTCATACGTGACCCGGCAACGTCCGAAACTATCTCCAAGCCTTCCACCCGAACCAGATTTTCTGTTTCGTCCTGTTCAGCAATCTCCGTTTCTTCAGCGTCAGCCGTCTCAACATTTTCGTGTTCATCCGAAACCGACTCGTCTTCATTTTCTGCCTTCTCTGTGGCATCGTTATCTGATGAAGGCTCAACAACACCGGTTTCGGTTTCCGCCCCTGCTTCGGAAGTTTCTTCAGCCGGCTCGCCACCTTCAGATTCCTTCTCTTTCGGTTTGTCTGTAACCCTGATTATATCACCCTTGCCGTCAATTAGCAAATATTGATTTCCGTACTCAGCATATGCAATTGGCACAGCCTCCGTAATGGTGATTTTTATTTTGTTGGGAAAAACTCGCTGAACCTTTGCTGTTTCAATTTCAGGGTCATTCAAAAGCCTTTTTTCAGCATCACCCACACTTGTACTGAATATATTTGCACCAATCCGTATTTTTGACGTGTTCAGAATATATTCCCCTTGCTCCTGCGTGGCTTCCCTTGTCAGCTCTCCATCCCTGTTTGGTTCAATTCGTATCTCGACATCTTTTATCGCAAAGAAAGGGGCCTTGAAAGCAATCAGGATAACTGCAACACATACCACCAGAAAGGCAAATATCACCAATCTCCGTTTCGCCCTCAGTTTTCGTTTCTTTTTCATCATAGCAATTTTTTTGTCGGTCATTCCGGCTTCACCTGTTTTTTTCATAATGTCCCCTCCCTTCTTTTTTTCAAAAGACTTGTCCAAAGCAATCAGCTCGTGAAGAGCTGAAATTCTTTACTTTTTCTTTATGGATGCTCCCAATGCCGAGAACACACCCTCTATGTTTTCATATCCTCGGTCAATGTGCTCCACTCCGGTAATTTCCGTATCCCCGATGGCAGACAATCCGGCAATAACCAAAGCCGCTCCGCCCCGAAGGTCTCCGGCAACTATTTTTGCGCCTTGGATATAGTTACAACCCGTAACAGCTGCCAATCTGCCGTCAACAATAATATCCGCACCCATCTTCAATAGTTCAGACACATGCTTATATCTGCTTTCAAATATATTTTCAACAAAAACCGTTGTTCCGTCCGCCGTTGCCAGCGCCGACATAAACAAAGCCTGTGCATCTGTGGGAAATCCCGGATAAGGTGATGTTATTATTTTCCCCAACCCTCTGAGTCGGTCAACACATTTAATCCTTATCCAATCCTTCCCCAAATCAACCGAACAGCCGGAATCCTTAAGCATGGACAAAACCAGACGTATATGCTCTGCATTAACACTTTTCAACACAACATCGCCGCCACAACACCCCACCGAACAAGCACAGGTCGTGGCAAAAATTCTGTCCGGAATTATATTATACTCTACTTTTTCTAATTTTTCAACACCTATAATGCGAATTATCTCAGAACCTGCCCCAAAAATTTTTGCACCCATAGAATTAAGGAAATTCTGAAGGTCAACAATTTCCGGTTCACGTGCTGCATTTGTTATTATGGTTTCGCCTGGCGACAAAACAGAAAGAAGCATTATATTCTCTGTTGCACCAACACTTGGGAACAAAAGATTGACCGTGCCTGATTTAAGCTTATCACATTTACAGTAAATACTTCCTCCGATTTCTTCAACAGTTACTCCCAGTTCCCGGAATGCCTTCAGGTGCAAATCAATGGGTCGCAATCCGATTGCACAACCGCCCGGATATGAGACCACCGCCTGACCCGTCCTGGCAAGCAATGCCCCCAGGAACAAAACCGAAGACCTCATACTTGTCATAAGTTCATTTGATATTTCATACTTATGTATATTTTCCGTATTGATTACAGCCGTATGGTCACCATAATTCACCGAACCGCCCAACTGTCTTATTATTTCAAAAGCCGCTCTCGTGTCGGCAAGATCGGGACAGTTCCCAACGACACTCTCTTTCCCGCTTAAAACAGAAGCAGCAAGGATGGGCAGGGCTGCATTTTTTGACCCCTGAACACAAACCTCGCCGCTCAGTTTTTTTCCTCCGCAGATAGAAATCTTGCTCACCGTAACACCTCCATATAAAATCATAAGCATATTCAATACTTCATACCAACATACTATGTGGCATTCAAAAAGGTGTTACTGCTATATTCTTATTTTGTTTTGATTAACTCCTTCAGAATTCTGTATATTTTGTCGGTTGCATCGGGAATACCTATGCTTTTTGAACCCCTGCTCATTTCGGCAAGAACTTTTTCATCACCAAGAATATGTCCAACTGCATCCCCAAGAACTTCCGTACTCAAATCCTTTTCACAAATCACAATTGCTCCACCGGACTTCTCAACAGCCCGTGCATTGTGTTCCTGATGATTTCCTGCAACATATGGCGAAGGAATAAGGATTGCCGCTTTTCCCAATGCCGTCATCTCGCTGACAGAACCACCGGAACGAGCTATAATCAAATCTGCTGCATTCAAGGCAAGATCCATATCGTATATATACTCCGAGACCGAGAGGCACTTATACTTTTCAATGTCCACTCCGTTATTTGCGAAACGCTTCATAACAGTTTCATATTGATTATTTTTTCCGGTGGACATAATTATCTGATATTTTTCATCTGAAATATTTTCAGATATCCAATCGGTCACAACTTCGTTGATTTTTTCTGCTCCGAGACTTCCTCCAAAGATAAGAATAACCTTTCTTGAATCAAGACCCAGTTTTTCTTTGGCATCTTTCTGATTTGTTGCCAGGATTGACGGTCTGACGGGGTTACCCGTAATCTCAATTCTCTTGCTTTTTGGGACGAATTTGCTGGCTTCACCCATACTCAAAGCAACAACATCGACATATTTTGAAAGAATCCTCACCGTAACCCCCGGATATGCATTGGCTTCGTGCACCAGAGTCGGAAGCTTCATCTTTGCCGCCGCATAGAGCACAGGTCCCGTAACGTAGCCACCGGTGCCCATAACCACATCAGGTTTGAATTCTTTTATAATCTTTTTTGTTTTCCTGATTCCGCTCAGGATTTCAGCAACGGTTTTCACATTTTTGAAACTCAGTTTTCGTCTGAATCCGTGAATCTTTATGAATTTTATGTCGTAACCCTGTTTCGGAATCAAAGTGCTTTCCATTCCGCTTTCCGTACCGATGAACAGGAACTCGCTGTCAGGTTCTTTTTCTTTTATATAATTTGCAACTGCAACAGCAGGATTAATATGCCCTGCCGTACCACCGCCGGCAAACAGTATACGCAAAGGAAACACTACCTTTCAATGAAAATAATTACGTTTTTCCGTGCCTCGAGACGTTCAGCACAATTCCCATTTCCGCCATTGTTATGGCAAGTGCCGTTCCACCGTAACTGAAGAATGGCAAAGGCATACCTGTTACAGGTATTGATGATGTTACAACTGCAATGTTAACAAGTGCCTGAATAGCAATCATTGTTATAATGCCCGTTGTCAGAAAAGCGCCAAACATATCGGGTGCTCTCAATGCAATCTTTATTCCTCTTGCAATCAGGAAAATAAACATAAGTGAAACGAGGATTGCACCCAAAAGACCGAATTCTTCCGCCAGAATAGAAAATATAAAATCGTTCTGGGGTTCGGGAATATTCATATACTTCTGTCTGCTTTGTCCAAGACCGGCGCCAAAAACCCCACCGGAGCCAATTGCATAAAGAGATTGAACAATCTGCCATCCATCTTCCTGAATATTCTCAAAGGGGTCAAGGAAGGTGGTTACTCTCGCCAGACGATAAGGTGCCTGAACAATCATAAACACAATCACCGGCAGTCCTGCCGCTCCCAGCAACAAAAAGTGTTTTATTTTTGCCCCGGCAACAAACAGCATTATTACCGAAGTTGCAACAATCAGCATAGTACAGCTGAAATGAGGCTCCATCATAATAATCAGTGCCACAACACCTATGATTACCAGATACATAAAAAACACACTGAAATTTTTCAGTTCCTTATAGTTTTTTGACAAACTGTAAGAAAAAAAGACTATCATTGCTATCTTCGCAACCTCTGAGGGCTGGAAGTTTATTGGGCCAATATAAATCCAACGTCTTGCATCGTTAATTTTTCGTCCTATTCCCGGAACAAGAACCAGCAAAAGAAGCAAAACACTTACAACAAGGAACGGGAAAGCCAATCGTTTCAGCTTTCTGTAATCAAAATTGGCTGTTATGAACATTCCTACGCTTCCGAAAATTGCCCACATAAGCTGTTTTTTGAAATAAAAAAAGCTGTCATGGTTGGTCGCTTCGCTGGCATAAGCAAGAGGACTGCTGGCACTGAGTACCATCAGCAAACCAAAGGTAAGCAGAATATAAACCGCCACCAGAAACTGAATATCGACACCCTGAGCGTTACCAACAAAATCTTTTATTTTTGTGGATACAAATCCGCCGTTGTCTGTTTTTTTTCTGCGTATAGTTTTTTTTCCAAGCCCCCGCTTCATAACACACGGTCAACCTTTCCTACATATTTTCCGCATCAGATGCCACTTCAACTAAGCCAAGTAGCCCAATGCACAAAGAACTGCCGTTATCGCCGAAAAGACAATAACAATTTTCTTCTCGCTCCATCCACACATCTCAAAATGATGATGAATGGGGCTCATCTTGAATATTCTTTTTCCGGTTTTCTTAAACCAGGTAACCTGAATAATAACCGAAAGAGCTTCTGCAACATAAACAAACCCTACAATCAAAAGCAATAAGGGATTCTTCATATAAATCGCCATTGCAGCAATGGCTCCACCCAAGAAAAGCGAACCTGTATCCCCCATAAACACCTTTGCAGGGAACTTGTTGTAAAGCAGAAATCCCACAATTCCGCCAATAAGTGCCGAGCTAAACAACACAACAACCATGCTTTCAACCTTGCTTGAAATAATGCAATAGAAAATACAAACAACCAGAGTTATACATGATGCAAGACCGTCAAGTCCGTCGGTAAGATTCACACTGTTAACAGCCGCCAGCATAACAACAATTATAAACGGTATATACACAAAATAAGGTAATTCAAGGGCATAATCCGTAAAGGGAATTGCGATATGTGTACTGTCGATAACGCCGCCACTCACAAGCCAAACAGAGAAAATCAAGGCAACAATACATTGAAGAGCGAACTTCTGACCCGCTTTGAGACCGAGGTTTCTCTTGAGAATAACCTTTATGTAATCGTCAACAAATCCAATAGCACCAAATCCCAAAGCCGCAAGGGTAATAACAAGAACTCCGCTGAACATTCCCGAATTCTTGTGAATGCCGAAAATAAAGATTCCGGCAACAACCGCAACAATCTGAGAAATAATAAAGATAAAACCTCCCATAGTGGGTGTGCCTGACTTCGACTTGTGCCACTTGGGACCTTCTTCACGTATTTCCTGACCGAATTTCAGTCTGTGCAAAAGCGGAATCATAAAAATACCGTTTATCGCCGCAACAAGGAATCCAATCAATATAACAACAAGAATTTTAACCATTTTTCCTCCGCCTCTTTTCCTTCGTTAATTATCGCCCATATCCTCAAGGATTATAAAATCAGCCACTTCCTCAAGTTTCATACCTCTTGAACCCTTGAACAAAATAACATCATTTTCTTTCAATATATTCATTATATGCGCTTTAGCCGATTCATTATCACCAAACACGAAAACCTTTGATGCATCGAAACCTTTATCAACAGCACCCTTTGCCATATATTCGCCATGAGGTCCTATGGCAACAAGGCAGTCAACGCCATGCTCCTGCACCATTCCACCCACATCATAATGAGCTTCGTCTGAAAAATCACCCAATTCAAGCATATCCGCAAGAACAGCAACCCTTCTGGATGGCTTCTCGGTATTGACAGGCAATGTCACTTTCAGCACATCAAGACCGGACTTCATCGACGTGGGACTGGCATTGTAGCAATCCTTAATCACAGCATAATTCGTCAGTTTCACAACACTCTGTCGCATTCCCTGGGGTTGGAACAGTCCAACACCTTCAATAATTGCCGATGCTGACATATTATACTTTATACCAACAAGTATAGCCGCCAAAGCATTATAAACGTGATGAACGCCCGGTGTATTCACCTTCACCGAATACTTTTCGCCCTCAATCTTTACATCAAAAACAGACCCACCGGAGTTTGACTTTATATTTGATGCAACAATATCACATTTCGTGTTTTCAATTCCGTATGTGAGGGTTTCAAAGGGCAAAGTTCCTGCAACCTTCTGCAAAAACGGGTCATCACCGTTAAGAATAAGAGTTCCGTCACCGGATATTCCTTCTGTAATCTCCAGCTTTGCCTTCAGAATATTTTCCTGGGAACCCAGATGTTCAATATGTGACATCCCTATATTTGTTATAATTGCGGTCTCCGGCGAAGCAATCCTTGTCAGACGTGAAATCTCTCCGAATGCACTCATTCCCATTTCAAAAACAGCTATATCTGTTGTCTTTTCAAGGCGGAAAGCCGTCAAGGGTAACCCAATTTCATTATTGAAATTACCCTCTGTTTTCAAAACATTATATTTGTTCGCAAGCACGCAGGAAACCATATCCTTTGTACTGGTCTTACCCACACTTCCGGTTATTGCAACCGCAGGAATGGAAAATCTGTTGCGATAATATGTTGCAATATCTCTTAGCGCCTTGTACGTGTCTTCAACAACCAAAACTGCATAGCCTTCAGAATTGGCAAATGACGAATCCACAACACAAACCGCAGCACCGCCCTCCAATGCAGTTTTCACAAAGGTATGCCCGTCAAAGCGTTCACCTCTGAGTGCGACAAACACCGCACCTTCTGTTATTTTCCGGCTGTCTGTAACCACATCCGAAACAACCGTATTATCATCGCAATTATCAATTCTTGCACCGCAAGCAACTGCGATTTGTTTTACTGTCATAATTTTTTCCAACTTACATCCTCCTTATATATCGGATGAATCAATAAGCTTCATTACAATTTCTCTTTCATCAAAAACAATAGTTCTGTCCTTCAGAATCTGATAGGGTTCGTGACCTTTTCCGGCGAGCAGAATAATATCATCCGGCTTTGCATTGTCCAAAGCAAACTCAATAGCCTCAAATCTGTTTTCCACCACAGCATAATGGCAAGCCGTTTCACGCATTCCAACCAGAATATCTTCAATAATCGCCTTTGGTTCTTCACTCCTGGGATTGTCACTTGTGACAATGCAAAAATCCGAGAGTTCTCCCGCAATTTTCCCCATCTGAGGTCTTTTGGTTTTGTCACGGTCGCCGCCGCAACCAAAAAGAGTAACAATTCTGCCCTTTGAGAATCCACGTATTGCATTCAGAATATTCAGCAATCCGTCAGGAGTATGAGCATAGTCAATTATCACCGTATAGTTGGTGTTTGTTTCAACAACTTCAATACGCCCCTTTACGCCCCTTGCCGACTTCAGACCCTCAGCAATTTGTTTAAGTGAAAGTCCGGCAGCCAGGCAACAGCCTGATGCTGTCAAAGCATTATAAACCGAAAAACCGCCCGGAATCGCAAGGCTTACTCTTTCCCGATTGCTATCTGATACCAGATCAAATTCAACACCGTTTGCCCTATATTCTATGTCTTCAGCGTACAAATCAGCTTTATTCTTTACACCATATGTCATAACCTGACATTTACAGTCACGGCTCAGTTCTTCAAAGCTTGCATCGTCAGTATTAAAGATGCCTTTCTCACATTTTTGGAACAGCATCGCTTTCGCTTTAACATAATTCTCCATTGTCTCGTGAAAATCCAGATGATCCTGGGTCACATTGGTGAATGCACCAATATCAAAGTCGCATGACGCCACTCTGTCCAAAGCCAGCGAATGTGACGAAACCTCCATCACAACCGTATCAACACCTTCCTCCGCCATACGGTTGAACAGCCGCATCAATTCCAGAGAATCAGGTGTGGTGTGCTTTGCCGGGATAACAGTTTCGCCAATCATATTCTGATTTGTTCCGATAAGTCCAACCAACTGACCGGCTTTTTCCAAAATAGATTTCACAAGATAAGTGGTTGTTGTTTTCCCGTTGGTACCGGTGATTCCAATCAACCTGAATTTTCGGTAGGGATAACCGTAAAAAGCCGCCGCCATACACGAAAGTGCATATCTTGTGTTTTTTACAATAATCGTTGTCACAGCCGTTTCTTCAATGGGCTTTTCAGCAACAATGGCAATTGCGCCCCGTTCCAGGGCATCACTTGCGTATTTATGTCCGTCACTTTTGAATCCGGTTATGCACACAAATACATCACCGGGTTTCACCTCTTTTGAGTTAAATGCAATTCCCGAAACCTTCAAATTTATATTTCCCTGAACATCAACAAGTTCAACTTCTTTCAGCAATTCAGCCAAAACCATATTTATCCCTCCGTTTCAATCACTCATCCACCAAAAACGTTAGTCACGGATTCCCGAATAGGTGAAATCGAGTGTAATAATAGTGCCGGGTTCCACAACAGTTCCCGCAGCAGGCATCTGATCCGAACACAAAGCAACGCCCTCAACATTTGAAATTCCCTTTACTCTCACATTTAGTCCGGCATTGGTAATTCCTTTGTTTGCCTCAGAGGCCGTGCATCCCACAACATTGGGAACAGTTACCGTCTTCTCCACTTCCTCACCCTCGGTATATGCCACAACCTTGGAATTCTTGGAAAGCTTTGAATGTGCCTTTGGAACCTGAACCAAAACCACATCCCCGGTTCCTTTGAAGCTTACGGTCAATCCCACATCCGCAAGCATTCTTTCAGCTTCCGCACGTGACTTTCCGCTTATATCAGGAACTGAAATATCCATCATTTCCTGCTCCTCAGGAGTATACACCGGTTCAACACCTATATACTGCAAGCATTCTTCAAGAATATTTTTCACAACCGGAGCTGCAATAATACCACCGTAATACGGAGCACCCTCCGGTGGTTGGTCAAGAATAACAAGACAGACAATTTCAGGGTCATCAGCAGGTGCAAAGCCTATAAAGGATGCAACATATT
>JAZNLK010000036.1:0-19817 GCA_045579055.1 Clostridia bacterium | reverse complement strand
CCCATTGCTTCAAATATGGAACGCAGAGGCACCATGGTTCTGCCATTTATAAGGTCGGGATTTTGTTCGTATTTATGAAATGAAATTCTGTTACCGTTATATAGAACATTGATTTTTGTGTTTACGGAGTTGTCAATGATGTACGAACGTTCTATTTTCTTACAAATATCAACAACAGGAGATTTTGCACTGCAGTATACTATTGCATCGTTAGGATTATTGCGACCATAAAGGAATGTTTCGTCAAGGCTTGCTATGGTGTCTGGAATGTATATTTCTTTCAATTTTGGACATTCGGAAAATGTTTTGGAAGGGTATAGTCTATTATAACTAAGAGCTTTTACACCGTAAGAGAGTATAACACTTTCTAATTCCCTGCAACTACTGAATGCATCATGGTCGATTGTTTCTACGGTTCCCGGGATAATAATGTTTTTGAAGGTTGTTCCTGCGAAAGCACATGCACCAATTTTTTTGACAGATTTAGGGATATCGATATGATTAATGTTTGTATTTTGGAATGCGTGATCAGCTATTAAGGAGAGTTTGTCAGATAAAATGACATCAGATAAGGCAGTACAATCCGCAAAAGCAGATGTCCCTATTGTTTCAACATAAGATAAATCAATTGTTTCTAACGAGATGCATCGTGCAAATGCTTGTTCCCCAATTTTTTTTAGATTGTGGGGCATAGTGACATATTTTAAATTTTCACTGCGCCAAAATGCCCCATCACCAAGTTCTCTCAATGAGTTTGGAAGAATTAATGTGACTATATTTTGCGTGGAATACATGTCGTTGATTTGGATTTTAACGACTGGGCACCCTTTTATTGTTTCCGGAACGGTTACGTATGTATCACTTCCATTGTAGCGAGTAATAGTTACTTCGTTATCAAGAATCTTATACTCCCAGTCACCTTCTGTCAGAGCATTTGTTGTTAGAGGAAAACTGAGTGTTACGATTATGCATAAAAGCAAAGTAATAATTCTTTTCATCTTCATTTATCCTTTCTTTAGTTAATGTTTTTTTGCATAATTCCTTTTGCGTAGCAAAATAAAAAATCCCTCCGTTCGTTGCAGAACTTGCAAAATAAAAAATGCGCCAACCGAAGCTGACGCATCAAAAACGCAAACTTCGATTGTCGCGAAACATAACTAAACCGAATGGATATCTTTTGACTCACACCGGGTTGAAATTTGCGTTTTTAACAAATTTGTCCCGGTAGAACAAAAATATACACTAAATAAATGTATCATAAAAAGTAATACACAAAAAGCCACAGCTATACTGTGGGAATATCCATTTTAAGTTTTAGTTAAGTTTCGCTATTACAGTATAGCACAATTTTTTGAATTTTACAATATTTTTTGAAAGTATATTTATCTGAAAAATGTGATAGAGTGAAAAAATCTTGACTTTTTTAAATCAATGTGATAAAATGCACAAGTTGAAAATTTAATAAATCATTGAATACATAACGACACAAGTGGTGCCAATTGGTGCGTAAATCTGATTACGGTAATTTGTATATCGGTTTTGCGTTTTGGGACGGCTTGTGTTTTCGTTTTTTAAGATGCTTCGGCTACGTTCAGCATGACAGGAGACAAGATGCTTCGACTATGCTCGGCATAATCGGAGACAAGACGCTGTGACTGTACCCGGTATGACAGATATCGCAACTGTTTTGTCATTCTGAGCGGAGTGTTAACGGTGTCGAAGAATCTTTTACATATTCAATAAAAAGAAAAGGCGTATTTTTATGCCAAGAAATCAGTTTCAGAGAATGGTTTTTGCGAAGGATATCAGAAACGGAAAAGAATAAGAACGAACAGTTTGAGGGCGACTTAAAAACAAAACACAAGCGAAAACAAAAGAAAACAAAAAGAAAATATGTTGATAATGCCCATAATACGGGGGTTTGTGCAATTTTACAGTATGAGAAAAAATGACAAAATATTTATTGGAAAATATGCATATAATTTAAGAAATGTTTCGTGAAACTATTGCATAAAGCACAAAAAAGTGCTAAAATAAATCCATTATTTATAAAAAATCTAAATTTTTAGGGGGCATAAACAATATGTCATATGTTGAAAGAGTTATTGAAGAAGTAAAGAGAAAACACGCAGGCGAGCCTGAATTTATTCAGACTGTCACAGAAGTGTTCACAAGTCTTGCTCCTGTTGTTGAAAAGCATCCCGAATACGAAAAAGCAGCTCTTCTCGAAAGAATGGCTGAGCCTGAAAGACAGATTACATTCCGTGTTGCTTGGGAAGATGACAACGGGAAGATTCACGTAAACACAGGTTACCGTGTTCAGTTTAACAGTGCAATCGGCCCTTATAAGGGTGGTCTTCGTTTCCATCCTTCTGTATATATCGGTATCATAAAGTTTTTGGGCTTTGAACAGACATTCAAAAACAGTCTTACAGGTCTTCCTATCGGCGGCGGTAAGGGTGGTAGCGACTTTGACCCCAGAGGCAAGAGCGATTCTGAAATTATGAGATTCTGTCAGGCATTTATGACAGAGCTTTACAGACACATTGGTCCCGACGTTGACGTTCCTGCAGGTGATATCGGTGTTGGCGGCAGAGAAATCGGTTTCCTCTTTGGTCAGTACAAGAGAATCAAGGCTTGCTGGGAAAACGGCGTTCTCACAGGCAAAGGTCTTTCTTACGGTGGTTCACTCATCAGACCTGAAGCAACAGGCTTTGGTGCTACATATTATGCAAACGAAGTTCTCAAGCATGAAAACGACGTGTTTGAAGGCAAGACAGTTGCAGTTTCAGGCTTCGGTAACGTTGCATGGGGTGTTTGTCAGAAGGTTGCAGACCTTGGTGGTAAGGTTGTAACAATTTCAGGCCCTGACGGCTATGTTTACGATCCTGACGGTGTTACAACAAAGGAAAAGATTGGATATCTTCTTGAAATGCGTTCATCAGGTCGTGACCGTGCACAGGATTATGCTGACAAATTCGGTTGCCAGTTCTTTGCAGGCAAGAAGCCTTGGGAAGTTAAGGTTGACATTTGTATGCCTTGTGCAACACAGAATGAAGTTACACTTGAAGAGGCAAAGAAGATTGTTGCAAACGGCACAAAGTACTACATTGAAGTTGCAAATATGCCCACAACTGACGATGCTATGGAATACATCAAGGAAGCAAAGCTCATCATCGGTCCTTCAAAGGCTGTTAACGCAGGTGGTGTTGCGGTTTCATCACTTGAAATGGCTCAGAACTCAATGAGATATAACTGGACAGCTGAAGAAGTTGATGAAAAACTCAAGGGAATTATGATTAATATTCATAAGGTTTCTGTTGAGGCAGCTGAAGAATACGGTCTCGGTTATGACCTTGTTGCAGGTGCTAACATTGCAGGCTTTATGAAGGTTGCAGATGCAATGCTCGACCAGGGTATTTATTAATAATAAACACTTTAAAGAACAGTTTCTTCGGAGACTGTTCTTTTTTTGTGTACTTTATAATATTGTTTTTGTTAAAAGAGATACAATATAATGTGGGTAAAGTAAACAAAATACACAAATTGTGCTTCAATATGTTATTCAAAATGACAAATTCACAAAAAATTCATATTTTAGTTGAAAAATAAGTGAAAGTGTTGTAAAATGGTTATATCAAATTTTTTATGAGGAGTGATAGTTTATGGACAAGTTTTTCAAGCTTAAGGAAAACAACACAACGGTAAAAACAGAGATTTTTGCGGGACTTACAACATTCTTTGCAATGGCGTACATAATCTTTGTTAACCCAAATCAGGTTGCGGCGGAAGGTGCAACAGGTTGGTTGGCTCAGATTGCCGGTCTCGGAACACCGGTGGCTAATCAGCTTGGACAAATTTGGAATTCTGTATACATTGCATCAATTCTTGTTGCTGTTGTCGGAACTCTGTTGATGGCATTTTATGCAAAGCTTCCTTTTGCACAGGCTTGTGGTATGGGACTTAATGCCTTTTTCTGTACCACATTTGTATCGGGGGCATTTTTTGGCGGAAATGACGTAATTCAGGGATATCAGGCAGGTTTGGTAATCATTTTCCTTTCAGGTGTGGTATTTTTGGTTCTTTCTGCCACCGGAGCGAGAGAGTATATTGCAAAGGCTATGCCGAAATGTCTTAAAGCTGCTATCCCTGCGGGCATTGGCTTGTTTATCGCATTTATCGGATTGCAGAATGCAGGTATTGTTCAGGGCAATCAGTATACTTTGCTTCAGTTCTTTGATTTCAACGGTGCAATTGATTCTTTGGGAACTGTAAATGAAAATGGTGTTCTTATGACTTTGGAGTCAACCGGAATGCTGTCAGTTATTGTTGCTCTTGTTGGCTTTATTATAATTGCAATTCTTTCAAAAAGAAACATCAAAGGTAGTATGATTATCGGAATAATTGCTTCAACAGTTCTGTATTATGTTCTGTTGGGCAAGGCACCTTCCTTTGATGTTAGTGGTGTGTCTCAGTCGTTTAAGGATTTTGGGGCAATTGGTGTTACCGGTGTATTTCACGGAGAGGCATGGGCAAATGCGTTTTCACCGGCATTTGTCGGCGGTGTTTTCAATGCAATTGTGTTGATTATAACCTTCTGTCTTGTTGATATGTTTGATACAATCGGAACTCTTTATGGTACAGCTTCGCAGGCAAATATGCTGGACGAAAACGGTGATCCTGTCAGAGTAAACAAGGCAATGATGGCTGACTCAATCGGTACTGTAACAGGTGCGGTTTTGGGTACTTCAACTTGTACAACTTTTGTGGAATCTGCCGCAGGTGTTGCTGAAGGTGGAAGAACAGGTCTTACCAGCCTTGTTACAGCGATTTGTTTTGCAGTATGTCTGTTCCTTAGTCCTTTGGCTGCAATTGTTCCTTCAGCAGCTACTGCTCCTGCACTTATGTACGTGGGCGTTCTTATGCTTAAGAACTTCTCAAAAGTTGATATGGATGATATCCTCAGTGCAGTTCCTGCATTTGTAACATTGCTTATGATGCCGCTTACATATTCTATCGCAAACGGTATTGGTCTCGGTGCTATTTCTTATGTTCTTATTGCCATATTCACAGGAAAGTATACAAAGCGTGATATTATGGTTACACTTATAGCACTCTTGTTTGTATTTAAATTCTGCTTTGTAACGATGTAGTCTGAATTTTTATTGTGAAGATAAATTAGTCCCAAAGAAGCAGTTTCTTTGGGACTAACTATTTCAGCGAATATATTTTATGCGTAAAAGGATGGTTTGATTATGAAAACAAGTTACAAAATGAACATTGCCGGATTGGAACGTGAACTTCCACTTTGCAAGCTGAATGACAATTTGTATATCGGTGCGTTTATTATGTTTGGTGATGTGGAGTTGACAGAAAAATGTGCAGCAGAATTGCTGAAAAAAGCACCGGAATTTGATGTTATGATTACAGCTGAGTCCAAGGGAATTCCACTTCTTTATGAAATGACACGTCAGGCGGGGCAGAATTACTACATTGTGGCACGAAAAGGTCCGAAGCTTTATATGAAGGATGTTATTACTACTCAGGTGGATTCCATCACAACTGCACACACACAGACGCTTTGTATCGGCTCCGCAGAAGCAGAAGCGATGAAGGGTAAGCGTGTTCTGATTGTTGATGACGTAATCAGCACAGGAGAGTCTTTGGCGGCAATTGAAACTCTTGTTAATCAGGTTGGTGGAAAAATTGTTGGAAGAATGGCTGTTCTTGCTGAGGGCGATGCCATTGACAGAGAAGATATAACCTATCTTGAACCACTTCCGTTGTTTGATGCAGACGGAAATGCAATTGCATAGAATATCTGGGGGAGCGAAAGCTCCCTTGTTTTGTAGAGGAGGAAGATTATGTCGGTGTTAGGTTTAATTTTTGGTTTTGCTTTTGTTTCGGTGGTGCTCGGTGGAGCAAATTACTATGTTGCAAAACGGATGCACCAATGTCTTTCGTATCTGTTTCCCAATATAAACACGGCGGTATATGCGGGGATTGTTGTTTTTCTGGCTTTGGTTATGGTTTTTGGCTTTATGCGGTCGATGTTGCCGTTGCCGGTTTTTGCCAAAAATCTGATAGGTGGAATAAGTATGTACTGGATGGGCATCTTTGTGTATCTGGTGGTGTTTTTTGTCTTGTCCGATGTAGGGCTTTTTGTTTGCAGACTGTTGAGAATCACTCCAAAGCCTGTTCCGACAAGTGTTCGTTTTTATGTTGGAATTGCCGTTGCTGTGATTACGTCTGTTACTGTTTGCTATGGAATATATAACGCCAAACAGATTCGCAATGTATCATACTCGGTTGAATTTAATCAAAGAGAATTGGATGGCAAATTGAGAATAGTGGTCATAAGCGATTTGCATTTGGGAGCATTGGGTTCCGAAGAAAAACAGGAGAAAGCCGTAACAAAGATAAACGAGATTAACCCCGACCTGATTTGTGTTGCAGGCGACATTTTTGATAATGATTTTGATGCAATAAATAGTCCTGACAGAGCTTCAAATCAAATCAAAAAACTAAAATCAAAATACGGGGTTTATGCCTGCCTCGGCAACCATGATGCCGGGAAAACTGCTGGCAGAATGATAGAATTTCTTGAAAAAAGTGATGTGGAAGTGTTGAATGATGAGGCGATTGTGGTTGACAATCGGTTCACACTTATTGGAAGGCTCGATGAAACCCCTATTGGTGGTTGCGGTGAATTGAAAAGAACTGATACGGAAGCCGTGCTTGCCGGTGCGAATAAAGATCTTCCTATAATCGTTATGGAACATAATCCGATGCATATTGATGAATACGGAAATAAGGTTGACCTGATTGTGTCGGGACATACTCATAATGGTCAGTTATTCCCATTTAATATCATTACCAAAATTATGTATAAGGTGGATTACGGTCATTACCGTCAGGATAATGAATCACCTCACGTTATTGTTACGTCCGGAGTTGGAACGTGGGGAATGCCTATGCGTGTCGGGTCGCATAGTGAAATTGTTGTGGTGGATTTGAATTAAAACATACAAAATACTCTTCTGTTTTGAATAAATCAGCACAGGAGAGTTTTTTCTTTGCTTTTTTTTACCTTATGTTGCGTCTTTTTTACTTATATTGTCTTTTTTAAGATTTCCTATTGCTAAAAAAATTTGAATATTGTAAAATAGAAATATGAACTGGGTTAAAGCACGATGAAAAAATTGATTTTGGTATGAAAGAGGAGGGAACTTTATGTTTTCCAAAAGAGTTATTGCAATGATATGTATTTTTGCACTGATGCTCACCAATTTGTGTGCTGTGTCCGTATCGGCTGCCGTAAAAACTGAGGATTTTCCTTGGGTGGACGACTTTGAAAGCGGTTCATCAACGTTGGTGCAGTATAATGCATCAATTGTCGAGGAAGAAGGCGGTGAGAACAGTTATCTGAGGTTTTACAAAAAAACTACTGAAGACTATTCCGAAGATAACCCTGATTATGCCTCATCGGGTCAGGTTTATGTGGAGTCTATGCCCCTTCATTTTGCTTTGACGGTGGATATCTATCAGGCAGAGGATAACACCGAGGACCTGTCTTTTGAATACTATGCCGATGACTTTGATGGTGACAGCGTTTCGGATGCATTCGGCGGTGCAACCATTTCAAAAGATGATGTGGAACCGGGTGTATGGTATACACTTTCACTAAAAAAACTGTCAGGAACAACAAGAAATGGTGTATACAAAGCAATTCTCAAAAACAAGGAAACGGGTGTGGAAAAAATGGTTGTTCCGTATTATGCACAGAATGTGTCCATGAATACAACATACAATCGTTTTATGTTCCGCTCCAGAAACGCAGCGGGCAGCATCACAAACTGGTATATTGATAATATGAAGGTGGAAGAAAATTTCGACTTTGAACTGCCTTCAAGAATTGTGACGGTTAATAACGCATATCCCGGAGACCCCATTGTGAAGGACGGCATCACTTGGTCTCCTGTTGAACACGTCAAAGGTACGGTTGATGACAAAACTACTGATGACAAGAACGATGATGAATATATTTCAACTGAAGTTTTTAAAACCGCATATCTCAATGAACAGGGAAATATCCTGGTGACAACCAAGGAGAAAAAGAATCTGTCAACAAACGTGCCATACGGTGTGTATCTTTATTCTTCAAAAAATAACCAGACAGGAAATCCCATAAACCCTGCAAACTTCACACCAAGCAATGACTTTGAAACCCGGATAAAGTCGGATGATTTCTTTTATATTGTGTATTATACCGGAAATCACAGATTCTATCTTTGTTTCGGAAGTGATTCGGTTATCCGTTATAATGACAAGGATAACGTGGGGCGTATGATAGAGGCTGATATGCCATACAACAAATGGATGGATGTGAAACTTTCTGTTCGTGACGAGAAGTGGGGAACAGTTTCCATAAACGGCAGAGAAATCATAACTTATGAGCTTCCGAAAACTGCGACAATGTCTCCTTATGTTCAGTATATGGCATATAAGGATGACGGAATAACCAATCTTGAAATTGCAAGCGCAAAGGTAACACCAATTGATACAGAGAGTTTGTATATAAGTTCAATCAGTCACAATGACCGTGTTGCAGAAGGTGAATCGGTTACGCTAAAAACGAATTTATCTACTGAAAGTCAGCAGGCAACGTATTATATAAACGGTATTTCGGTGGGTACGGACAAAGTGAACACATCATCATCTTCAGCAAATTGTGAGAGTGGTGCAACTACTATAACAACAAACGACGGCTTAACAATTGCGGAACTCAAAGCTGGCGTTTATGATATAGTGGCAGAATGTGACGGAAAAACTTCACAGCCAATTCGTATTTTTGTTGACGGGCAGACAAGTGGCGGCAGTGCAGGCGGATATTCAAACGGTGACCGTGAATATATTCTTGAATATGACTATGACGGTGAATCAAAGGGTGAGATAACGGTGAATGACGGATATTTCACTCTTGACTTCAGTCACAACGGCAAAACCTTGAGTTACAGAGCGTTGAATAATTCCAATGCAACCTTCACAGGAATCGAAAACGGCATTGGTGCAGGAAAATACAAAATTGTTGTGACTTCGGGCTATGCAGAGGTTTATTACAATAATCAGTTTGCTTTCTCGACATTCCTTCCTTATACATATAGTGAAGATTCAAACAAAAGCTTCACTCATAGTGGACTTGAAAACGTTACAAAGAACCCATCGGGTGTAAAAACAGAACGTTATCATACAGATTGGGACGGACAGACTGAGTTTGTGGATTATAATGTGGACATCGGGATGTTCTATTCCTTTGAGTTTGATAAGTTGGATACAAGCAATGAGACAATCGTTGTATATGACGGCGAGTATCAGGCAAAGCTGACCTTTGATGAGCGTGGAATCACGGCAGAAGGTCAAAAGGAAGACTATGAGGTGAATGAGGAATTCCTCCTGACCGATAGTGTTCAGCCGGGATATTATCGTTTGACAGTTGCAAGAGGTCTTGCACAGCTTTTCAGAAATAATGAATACATACATTCCTTCAAGTGTGCGGCTCTCAACCACCGTGACGGTATTTTCAGAGGAATTTCAAACCCTGAGGGTACAACCTTTGTTGCGGTGAAGAACACGGATGACATATACTTCCACAGCGAGGATTTTGAAGGAAATAACGAGCTTGCTCCCCTAAACTACTGGGCATCCGAAATGGACGGATTCGTTCTTGGTGAGGGAGTGGAAGACCCATTCACTGAGGAACTTGTGACCGAAGATGGAAACACATATCTGAAAATAACAGATGTTGGTCTTGAGGAATACATTACTCCCACATCTGAATTGACAACCGACCCTGTTGGTGACTATAATCTCAACGTTTCAGCCGATAACCCCACCTTCAAATGGCGTGCAAAGGCTGACGGAACAGGTGCAATTCACTTTATGGGAAGGCATATGCAAAGGGCGGTTTTTCTTTCCTTTGGTTATGACTTTGACACTTCCCAATGGATTCTTGCACAGCACGACAGACTTTCCGATTCGGGAACATACTACGACGGAAGAACAATTCTTACATCAAATAGCGGAAGTCTTGACACCAATTGGCATGATTATGAGCTTATTATGAATGAAGGTGATGTTTCGCTTCTTTGTGACGGAAATACGGTTCTCAGCTATTCGGGGCTGAAGAATGCCCATGGCAGACTTGGCTTCGGTGTTTCAAAAGGTGCGTCGCTATCCATTGACGATATCGAATACAGTGGTGAGGGTAAAGTTTCTCCCGGTGTTTCGTATATGTCGGCATATAACATCGGAAGCAAAGACTTCCATTATAACCCCAAGCACGGTGGCGTTATAGCGGCAAGCTCAAATGCAAGCTCCTTCCTCACAAAGGACGGCGGAAAAACATGGGAACCGATTTCCGGTGGTTTTGGAAATTGTGCTCTTAATTTGCTTTCGGGCGGATTTATGCTTGCGGGCTACGGCTCAAGCGGTTGGAATGTTCACAGAATGTATTCCTCATACTATCCTGCAAAGGCGTATGAATACTGGGGTAACGGCAATCGTATGATAAACGGAATCTGGGGTCGGGAAAGCCTTCTTATTGAACCTGCTTGGTTTGATGATGCAGGCTACGGACGTTCGGTTATGCCTTCGCGTCTTGTTCAGGTTCAGGACGGAAAGTATAAGGGCAGAGTTTTCTTCACCCGTGACGCCTGCGTTGCCGAAACCTACGGAAAACCCGTTCTGTTCTATACTGATGCGGATATTGAGTATGACCCCAATGATACATCGTATTATGACGGAACAACAAATAAGTTGGCAAACAGCAAACTTTATGAATACACTTGGACACAGTCGGAATCATCACTTTTCTATGATGCAACAGGTGTGAATGGTCAGGAGCCTCAGGTGGTGGATTTGCCAAACGATGTAATCCGTTTCTTTGTGAGAACAGACTGCGGATTTATCTACTATGCGGATTCTTATGACGGCGGTGCAACCTTTGGTGAAATGGCACCAACACAGCTAATTGCACCACGTTGTACCTATGACATTATTCGTGACCCTCAGAATCTTGACCATTATTATGCGTTTTTTGAGTATGATGCGAATACTTCCGATAAGGACAACAACGGTGGAAGACCCAGAACCCGTGCGGCTCTGGCGGTGAGCTATGACGGAATGAAGAATTGGCATTATCTTATGGATATGGAGGAACTGACCGACAACTGGAAGGAATCCTACACACCCATGAACCACGGTATGAGAGTTATTGATGGCGTTGTGTATATGTCAACCCAGGTGAACAGAGGATATTCCAAGCTTTATGCTGTTGACCTGAGCAAGGCAAAGCCACTTTTGAGATTCAGCGAGGTTCACGACAAGGATGAATTCTATACCAATGTTGCAGGAGATATTGAAGCAGAAAATTGTGTTCTTCCCAAGAATAGCGGAATGGGCAGAGCTTATGGTGAAGATATTACGGTCAACGTTGAAAACGGAAAATACAGCAAAAATGCAATTGAGGCTGTTTTTGGCGTAACAGAAAAATCAGCAGGCATCTTTGACTTCTGTGGGACGGAAATTACAATTCCTGCAGACGAAAACGGAAATTATGACATAAAGAAAGTTGCAGATGCGTTCTCCAAGAATATAACAGAAACTGAAAATGCGTATGTAATAAGCAATTCGGAGCTTTGTCGTGTGAATATTCATCAGATGGAAAGTATGGGTATTGAAAAAACCTATGATGAAGATATGAAGGCGGAATTTGTCAATTCATTGAATGTGGCGTCCGAATACGGATTGCCAGAGCAGGTGAAAAGAATCATTCAGCAGAACGCCAAATATTTGACGACAGATATTGAAAATCTTGAGGATTCTGCGTATGAGGCAATAACCGGAATGACATTCTATGATGTTTCGGATGTTGATGCGGTGTTGAAAGCTGTTGCTCCTGTGGGAAGCGTATATGTTTCAACAATCGGCAGTTGCTTTGAAGACTGGACAACGATTTCTGCGGATAATGCATTGAACGTTGAAACCGAAGGCAATCTTGCAACCGTTGAAAACAACGGATATTATGAATCTGGTAATTCATTTGGTATTACAACAAAGCTTCCTGATGACGGTTACAACGTGGAATTTGAAATCAAGCCGGAAGAAAATACTGCGGTGAAGGTGCATTTCGGAAATGGCAATCACAAGGTGGAATTTGGGCTTGTTGCGGAAAGTGACGAAGAAGGAATTACGGTTGCTTCTAATGTATGGACAACATTCAGGATTTCGGTATCCGGCGGAGATATCAATGTTCAGTACGGTGCTGACAATGAAGAAATGAAAACATTGTCGGTTGATGCAGATTATGATGGTTCGGACATAGGTCTTTGGTTTGATGTTGAATGCGGAAAGCTTCAGTTGAAAAATGTGAGAGTATACAGCGGTGAATCAACGGCGATAAATTTCGGCAAGGTTTGTTTCGAAACGGAGAATGTTGCTATTCCCCAATATGCAGGGGAGAATAATCTGACAAGAGTCAACTATGTTCAGAATCCCTCAGTTCCTGCAGAAGGTCAGTGGAATTATGTGGTCACAACCTTTGATGCGAAGAACAGCGTAAAAGGAATGCCCCTTGCGGTTCATATCAGCGGATATGGCGTGGGTAGCGAAATTACCAACTTCGTTGACACAATTTCACTTTATAGCTCGGATGATATTTTCGATGAGTGGTATTCATACAAGGTTGTGAGCAAACAGGTTCATGGAACACGTGATATGGTGACAGTCGGCATTTACAGAAAAAAAGCAGAAACGAACGATGCTTATGAATCAATCAAGTTCCTTGACAACAATGGCGGAAGAATTTCCTCTGCTATTGGCAATATCCGTTTTGGTTATCGTACATCTGATGAAAAGTATGCGTATGCAGATGCTATTCTTGCCGACACTGTTTGGGAGGTTGCAAACGTAAAGGTTATGGCAGATGGTCCCAATGTGAACGGATACATCACAAAGGGTAACGGAGCGGTTACGGCAGAGCTTGAAATTGTTGCTCCCGGAACTGTTGCGGAACCAATAATTGGTGCATATGACGGAGGAAGATTTGTGGCAAGTGACGGCAAAACTGTTGCAAACGGTGAAGGCTGTGTTATGCTTTCTGTTCCTGTTGGAGGACTATCAAATCCTGAGACCAGATTGTTTATGTGGAAGAGTCTGGCTGAAGGTGTGCCGTATATGGAAAGCGTAATATATCAGTAAAAGAATGACCGGTCGGTGAAATGCAGGACATAAAAAGTATCTTAGTACAGATTCCTTAGTGAAAAACTTGGAAGAAAATAAAGGACAGCATTAAAAAGCTTGCTTTGTTGCATTATCGGCAAAGTACACAAAAAGCAGCCTCCAACATATGGAGGCTGCTTCAGACTGTTGAAAAACTTGCTTTACAGCAACAAGTTTAATCAAAATATACCTGCTTTTTTCGTATAACTGATTTCTTGAACTGTGGTTTAATATGCAAGCGAAAAAACAAAAAAGAATAATCAAAGACCGCTCTTATTGCAAAGATAGGGTTATTTCACTTTGACTAAAATATCCCCGTCTTTTTCGTCAACGGTAATGCTGCAGCCCGCTGTGATTTCGTTGCTGATGAACATATGAGCAAGTTTGTCCTCAATATGTCTTTCGATGTATCTGCGCATTGGACGTGCACCGTACTGGCTGTCATAGCCATCTTTGCAGATAAGTGACTTTGCGGCATCGGTAACAGTCATTGTGATGCCCTTCTCGGCGAGCCCTTTGTTCAAATCCTTCAACATCAGGTCAACGATTTTCAAAAGGTCGTCTGTTGTCAGTTCGTCAAAGACAATAATTTCGTCAACACGGTTGAGAAATTCGGGACGGAAAAGCTGTTTCAGGGCTTTTTCAGCCTTGACCTTGTTTGAGGCATTGTTCGTCGCCCCGAATCCTGCAACGCCACCGAATGTATCGCTTCCGGCGTTTGATGTCATAACGATTATGGTGTCCTCAAATGAAACGGTTTTGCCGTGACTGTCGGTGATTCGTCCGTCGTCCAGAATTTGCAGAAGCATATTGAAAACATCGGGGTGAGCCTTTTCAATTTCGTCAAAAAGGATAACAGAGTAGGGGTGACGTCTTATCTTTTCGGTGAGCTGACCTGCATCGTCATAGCCTACATATCCGGGAGGCGAGCCGATAAGTCTTGACACTGTGTGTTTTTCCATAAATTCCGACATATCAAAGCGGATAAGTGCATCTTCGGTATCAAAAACTTCTTTTGCAATTTGTTTCACAAGCTCTGTTTTACCAACGCCTGTGGGACCCACAAAGATGAAGGAAGCAGGTCTGCGTTTGAGACTGAATCCTGCACGCTTGCGTCGTATTCCACGGGATACAGCTGATACAGCATCGTTCTGTCCGATGAGATTTTCGTGAAGTCTTTCTTCAAGATTCACGAGCCTGTTTGTTTCAAATTCGGTTATATTCTTAACGGGGATTTTTGTCCAGCCTTCGATAACAGCAGCCAAGTCGTCCGGTGTGAGATAAACATCCGAGGCGGATTTTTCCATTTCTTCAATTGATGCTGTGAGCTGGCATTCACGGCTTTTAAGCTCTGCAATCTTTTCGTAGTTTGCGGTAGGGTCAACATTTTCACCTTCGGGTGCGGTTTCGATTTCAAGTTGAGCTGCTTTAACTTCTTCAAGCTGAGATTTCAGTTTTGCAAGTTCGGTGAGTGCTGTGTTGTCAAGATTTGCTTTTGATGCCGCTTCGTCAATTACGTCAATGGCTTTGTCAGGAAGGAATCTGTCGGTTATATATCTTTTTGAAAGAACCGCGGCTGTGCGAATAATTTCATCAGTGATTTTTACTTTGTGATAGTCTTCGTAGTAAGTCTTGATACCTTTTAAAATCTCAATTGTTTCCTCAACGGACGGTTCCTCAACGATAACCGGTTGGAAACGTCTTTCGAGGGCACTGTCCTTCTCAATGTGTTTGCGGTATTCTTCAAGCGTTGTTGCACCGATAATCTGAAGTTCTCCTCTTGAAAGGGCAGGCTTCAGAATATTTCCGGCATTCATTGCACCTTCGGCGTCTCCTGCTTTTGTGAGAACGTGAACTTCATCAATCACAAGGATTATGTTTCCAAGGGTTTTGACTTCGGTGATAAGACTTTTGAGACGTGACTCAAACTGACCTCTGAACTGCGTTCCTGCAACCATTGCGGCCATATCAAGAAGATAGATTTCATATCCCAGAAGCTTTGCCGGGACATTACCTTCAACAATTCTCAAGGCAAGTCCTTCGGCAATTGCTGTTTTACCTACCCCCGGTTCGCCAATGAGAACCGGATTGTTCTTTGTTCTGCGGTTGAGAATCTGAGCAACACGGTTCATTTCGGTATCTCTGCCGATAACACGGTCAATTTCGCCGTTTTTTGCCTTTGATGTCAGATTGGTTCCGTACATATCAAGAAACTTGCGTTTGTTCTTTGCTTTTTCTTTTTTACCTTCTTTTTTTGCAGCTTTTTCGGATGTAATTCCGTTTTCGTCAGATGACGGGCTTTTTTTGTCGCCACCAAACATATTTGAAAGGAAGGCAAGGGGGGATTTTTTTGTTGCACCGCCATCTTCGCTGTCGTCAAAGTCTTCATCGGACATAAATTCTTCAGGCATCATACCCATCAGTTCCGACATATTAATCTCTTCGCCGTTTTCCATCATACTCTTCATCATTTCCATTGTTTCAGCATTCATACTATCAAATTCTTCGGGACTGATTCCCATATTCTGAAGCATATTGTTGATGGGGGCGATATTCAGTTCTTTTGCACAGGAAAGGCAGTAGCCTTCGTTCACCTGCTTGCCGTCCTGATCCATTTTTGTAACAAAGACCACGGCCATATTCTTTTTGCATCTTGTACAGAGCATTTGCATTCTATACCTCCATATTGTCAGACACGTCTGTGTCGGGTTTATCACAATTAAATTACAGTATATCACAGAAAGACTATTATTTCAATGACTTTTTTATGAACAAAAGAAAAAAAGTTGCCAAATTTTGAAAGAATTTTAATAAATCTCTTTACAAAGTTGGTTTTTTACTGTAAAATATACTGGTTAGATTATGTATTAATGCACATTTATATATACAGGAGGTATTACAATGTACGATAAAGTGTCAACCGATTTGTCTTTTGTGGAAAGAGAAAAAGAAGTCGTTTCTTTCTGGAAGGACAATGACATATTCAAAAAGAGTATAGAGAACCGCAAAGACGGTGAAGTATACACATTTTTTGACGGCCCCCCCACGGCAAACGGAAAGCCCCATATCGGTCACGTTCTTACACGTGTTATCAAGGACCTGATTCCCCGTTACCGCACAATGAAGGGCTACAAGGTTCTTCGCAAGGCCGGCTGGGATACCCACGGTCTGCCTGTTGAGCTTGAAGTTGAAAAACAGCTTGGAATCAGCGGCAAGCCTGAAATCGAAAAATACGGTATTGAAGATTTTGTAAAGAAATGTAAGGACAGCGTTTTCACCTACCAGAGCGAGTGGGAGGAAATGAGTGATCGTGTTGGCTTCTGGGCTGATATGGACAATCCTTATGTTACCTATCATAACGATTATATTGAGTCCGTTTGGTGGGCACTCAAAACAATCTGGGACAAGGGTCTCCTTTACAAGGGGCACAAGATTATGCCCTACTGTCCTCGTTGCGGAACATCACTTTCCAGCCACGAGCTTGCTCAGGGTTATAAGGACGTAAAGGAAAATTCACTTATTGCAAAGTTTATTGTCAAGGGAAAGGAAAAAGAATATATCCTTGCGTGGACAACAACACCTTGGACACTTCCCTCAAACGTTGCACTTTGTGTTAACCCCCACGAAACTTATGTGAAGATAAAGGTGGAGGACGAAACATATATTCTTGCTGAAGCACTTGTTGAAACTGTAATCAAGGCAGAATACGAAGTGATTGAAAAGTATGTGGGAACAGACCTTTGCGGTCTTGAATATGAGCCCCTCTACAACTTTGCAACACTTGACAAAAAGGGTCACTTCATTGTGGCTGACAACTATGTTACTATGAGTGATGGTACAGGTATCGTTCACATTGCACCTGCATTCGGTGAAGACGACTCACGTGTGGGCAAGGAAAATGACCTTCCTTTTGTTAATCTGGTTAACCTTCAGGGTAACTTTGTGGATGCAGTTGAACCTTGGAAGGGTATGTTTGTGAAGGATGTTGACAAGCTTGTTATCCGTGACCTGAAGGACAGAGGTCAGCTTTTTGAAGTTATCAACTTCGAGCATAGCTATCCCTTCTGCTGGAGATGTGACACCCCGCTTCTCTACTATCCCTGCGACACTTGGTTCATCAAGATGTCAGCTGTTCGTGACAAGCTTCTTGCAAACAACGACACAGTTAACTGGATGCCCGACAACATCAAGCACGGACGTTTTGGTAACTTCCTTGAAAACGTAATTGACTGGGGATTATCTCGTTCAAGATATTGGGGAACACCTCTCCCAATCTGGACCTGTGATTGCGGTCACCATGAATGTATCGGTTCAATTGAAGAACTGAAGGCAAAGGGAAATAATATTCCTGATGATATAGAACTTCATAAGCCTTATGTTGACAATGTTCACCTGAAGTGTGAAAAGTGCGGCGGCGAAATGAAGAGAGTATCTGACGTTATCGACTGTTGGTTTGACTCAGGCTCAATGCCCTTTGCACAGTGGCACTATCCTTTTGAAAACAAGGAACTCTTTGACGAAAACTTCCCTGCTGACTTCATCAGTGAGGCTATTGACCAGACAAGAGGTTGGTTCTATACACTTATTGCAATTTCGACACTTCTTTTTGACAAGGCACCTTATAAGAACGTAGTTGTTCTTGGTCACGTTCAGGACAAGGATGGCAGAAAGATGTCAAAGCATATAGGAAACGTTGTTAACCCCTGGGATGTTCTGAACAAGCAGGGATCTGACGCAGTAAGATGGTACTTCTATTCAAACAGTGCTCCTTGGCTTCCCAACCGCTTCCACGATGAAGCAGTTTCCGAATCACAGAGAAAGTTTATGGGTACACTCTGGAATACTTATGCATTCTATGTTCTTTATGCAGATATTGATAACTTTGACCCCACAAAGTATACACTTGACAAGTCAAAGCTCACACTTCTTGATAAGTGGATTCTGTCAAAGCTCAACAATGTAATTCGCACAGTTGACGAATATCTTGCAAACTACAAGATTACAGAAGCAACAAGAGTTATTCAGGACTTCACAGACGAGCTTTCCAACTGGTATGTTCGTCGCAGTCGTGAAAGATTCTGGGCAAGTGAATTGACAGAGGACAAGATTTGTGCGTATATGACACTTTACACAGTTCTTGTTGAATTCTCAAAGGTTTGTGCACCTTTCATTCCTTTTATGACAGAAATGATTTATCGCAACCTTGTTCTTAATGTTGACAAGACTGCTCCCGAAAGTATTCATATGTGCGATTATCCCACAGCAAATGCTGAATTTGACTTCAAGGATATCGAAGAGGAAATGGATGCAGCGAGAAAGATTGTTATTCTCGGCCGTGCCTGCCGTAATGCGGCAAACACAAAGAACCGTCAGCCCATTGCAAAGATTTATGTTCAGACAAAGGGCGAAATCGGCGATGTTTATAAGAATATAATTCTTGATGAATTGAATGTTAAGGAAATTGAAATTACCGACAACGCAAGCTCATTTATCAGCTATAACTTCAAGCCGCAGATGAGAACAATGGGTCCCAAGTACGGCAAGATTATGAAGACCATCTTTGAAAAGGTAAATGAGATGGATGGTGCAACCGTTATGGCAACGCTTAATGCCGGCGAAATGGTAAAGCTCAATGTGGAAGGTACAGACGTTGAATTCGGTATGGAAGATGTTCTTGTTGAAACAGTTCAGAAGGATGGCTTTGTATCCGACAGCGATGCAACATATACAGTTGTTCTTGACACAAATCTCACCGACGAACTTATTGAAGAAGGTTTCGTTCGTGAAATTATCAGCAAGGTTCAGACAATGCGTAAGGATGGCGGTTTTGAGGTTCAGGACAACATCAAGGTTTCATGTGCAGGCAGTGCAAAGATTGACGAAATCATTGCAAAGAACCTTGAAGAAATTTCAACTCAGACCCTTGCTGTTTCAATTGACAATGCAGAAAATGACGGAAAAGATTGGAACATCAACGGCGAAAAGGTTAAGATTTTGATAGTGAAGGCATAAATCGGAGCTGAATAAAATTGTAAAAAATCAGTCGCAGTGAGAACTGTGGCTGATTTTTTGTACCCTTATAGGAAAATATAACAAAAAGCTGTCTGTAGTAGAACATAAGAGGGGTTCAGGTTTAGATAGCTTTTCAATTAGTTTTTTTTCGATATTGGAGAGGTGTCATATTGTAATGAGCACGAAAAGCTTTGAAAAATGAAGTTTCGGACAGGTATCCCACAGTTTTGCAAATTTCGCTGACTGTCATATTTGTTGTGCGCAACAGCCAGCCTGCAGAGTTCATTCGGGCATGGCAAAGCTTTTTGCGGAAATTTGTTCCGTAATAGTTGCGAAGAACACGGTTTAGCTGTCGGGTGGAAATGTTAAGCCTGCCGGCAAGTACATCTTCGGTGGCGTTTTCCGCAAGGTTTTGTTCAAAAAAGTCATCAATATAGTCCAAACGTTTGTCAGGAAGAACATCGTTATTTGCGACTTTTGTTGTAAATGAGTCGAGTTTTTTGAAGATGCCTGACATCAAAAGAAAA
>JAZNLK010000035.1:0-8755 GCA_045579055.1 Clostridia bacterium | reverse complement strand
AAATACTGACTAAGCGAGGCTTAATCAGTATTTTCGATTACTACCAAAAGGTAGCACATATTTAATTTTGAATTGAACCGCCGTGTGCCGAACGGCATGCACGGTGGTGTGAGAGGGCGATTAATTTCGCCCTACTCGATTGTAAATTTATCAGCCTATAAATTCATCGTCTTTCCACTGACCTTCGATTGTCTCACCATCGGCTGTTCTGTATGTTCCGTGTCCGTTGAACATATCGTTTTCGAACTCCCCTATGTATACGTCTCCGTTGGGAAATCGATAAATTCCTTCGCCGTGGAAATAGTCATCTTTGAATTCACCCTCATATACGGTGCCGTCCTTTGCGGTGTAGGTTCCTTCTCCGTTGAACTTATCCTTTGACCATTCACCGTCATACACATCGCCATTGGCAAATGTATAAGTGCCATGACCCTCTTTGAGGTCGTTTTTCCAGTCGCCTTCGTAGCTTTCACCGTCTGAATATGTGTAGATTCCATATCCGTCTTTGTTGTCGGCTTTCCATTGACCTTCATAGCTTTCGCCATTAGAATAGGTGTATGTCCCCTCGCCTTCAAACAAATCATTCTTAAATTCGCCTTTATATACATCGCCGTTTGCAAATGTGAAGACACCCTGACCGTTGAAGTTACCATCTTTGAATTCGCCCTCATATACATCGCCGTTGAGGTATGTGTACGTTCCCTGACCGTTGGGCTCACCTTTTTTGAGTTCGCCTTGGTATACTGCACCGTCATAATACGTTAGTGTCCCGTTTTTGGGGTCGGAGTCCTTTTTGCCGCAACCTGCCAACATCAGCAATGCTATGCAGCAAATTCCTAAGGTTTTTAGTTTCTTCATATTGAAAATCTCCTTTGTATATTCAAAGTAATTTTGAAAACGAATTTGTTCAGCCCAGAATTTTTCGGTTTGCGGCTTTCAATCTGAACATAAAAATTCACCTTTTCGTATGGAATTGAGTTTATTATATATGAAATGGCAGTAAAAGGCAAGGGTTTTGTGCGGGTTTGTGAAAAACGGAAGTGTTTCAGGATGGGGACCCATTTCAGGACAGGTGGTTATGATTATTATTTTTATTTTCTATCATAAAAATGCACTTCCTGTATTAGAGCATTACCTTTTTTCTGAAATGTTTTTACTATCCAGATGCCGTGTTCGGTTATATCTAATGGTTTAAATAATTCTATTTCAATGCCGTTGTCTATATACATTAATGTATCGTTTGTGATTTCAGGGAATCTAATGTTATCAACACCTATTCCTTTACCGGACAAAAAAGCCATTATAACCTGTTCAGGGTCTAATCTCCAAGGGAAGTGCCCGTTGTTGACCTGTCTTTGCAAATCTCTAATCTGCATATATGATAAATTTTCTGCATTTTCAATTATAGGAACAGGAATATCTTTTATCAAACTGAATGTTTTTTCAATCTGTTCTATTTCTCTTGACATAGCCTTATAATCTTCGGATAGGGCAAAATCCTCTTTGTCGCTGTCTGCCCATATTGGCACTTGTACGTCGGTGGGTCTGCCCAATACATAGGCATACTCTTCGTTCTGCCATAACACAGTTTGATTTCCAACCATAAGAAGTATTTCTTCTAACTCAGTATCAAAATATTTGTGTATGTAGAATAGAGTTCCCATACCGTTATGTTTTTCTGCTATTGCTTTGTGCTTTACTGCAATATATCCTTCGTCCACCGTACTTTCGTCAACGATGTACTTATCCTTCCAAGCAAGAGGGATTTCGAACTGAATATTCATTTTTTCATTTTTATATAATATAGTATTATCCGGCTTATTTCCAATAAAAAAGCCATTTGTTAAACCGCTTATTACAATTGCTGAAATTAACAATACAGCCGCTAACACTATTGATATAATAGTTGTCTTTTTATTTATTTTGAATTTGTTTTTAATCATAGTAAACCTCCTTTTAAGAGCTTTCTTGTTTCCCGTCATTCCGGTTGTCAGAGGATTTGTTTTTGAACTGTTATATGCCAGAAGCGCCAATATGGTTTCTGCATATTCCTTTTCCTGCTTGGCATCCATCCCTTTTACTACTGCCAAATCGCAGGATATTTCGCAATCAAGATTAATTTGATTACTGATAAAGTATATTGCGGGATTAAACCAATGAACACATTTAACCATACTGACAAACCATTTATATAAAATATCATTTCTTTTAAGGTGTGTCATTTCATGAGCCAAAACATTATCTAATTGTTCTGCTGTAATGTTTATTTTAGGGAGTAGTAGTGTAGGTCTGATTATACCTATCATAAGGGGGGAACAGATTGTATCACTTACTCTTGCTTTAATTTTCCTGTTTGTATGTGCCTTTATTTTCGGGCAAGATATTATTTCTGAATGTTTGTGTATTTTATTCAGAAACAGCAGATATCCTACTATCTTTACCAAGAACAACAAAACTGCACCTGTCAACCAGATTAAAGAGAATAAATGAAGATGGGAAATTAAAAAGTTCTCTATGACCTTAGCTGTTGATGCTCTTTCGGGTTGTGTTGTTTGCTCTTTTGTAATCTGTTCCGGTTGTGCATTTATAATTATGGGTGTTTCGGTATTTTCGATGTGATTAACTGTGATTGTTGATGTATTGGAAATAGGGGACATAACAACGTTTTTGTGGGGAAGACTTAGTTTTATAGGCAAGACCATTATCAAAAGTACAACAAGCCACATATAATAATGCCAGGCACTTGAAAAAACTTTCCGTGTTACAGGTTTTATGAAAGTCAGTATCAGAGCAAGAGCTGTGCCTATTGCTGATGTAAGGACGAGGGATGTGAAAAACTGTACCATTAATTATTCCCCCTTGTCTTCAAAGATAGCCTTAAGCTCCTGAATGTCCTTCTCTGAGAGCTTTTGTTCTTCAAAGAAGGATACTGCAAAATCTCTTATGGAGCCGTTATACAAGGTCTTAATGAGGTTTTTGGTCTGTGATTTTCGATATTCCTTTTCCGAAATTAAAGGTGTGTAATAATATAATTTACCTTGCTTGTCGGCTGACAAAGCACCTTTTTCCACAAGCCGTGCAAGAAAGGTTGCTATGGTTGTTTTCTTCCATCCTCTGTTTTCAACGACTTTTCCGATATCAAGAGAAGTTATGGGTTCTTTTGCTTTCCAGATAACCTTCATAATTTCAAGTTCTGCATCTCCGATGGATATATTTTTCATATTAGTACCTCCTGAATCGTATTCTACGTTTGTAGTTTATAATATTCTACCACGGTAGAATGAAAAAGTCAATACTTTTTTAAAAAGTTCATAAACCATGCGGAAGGGTGCTATCTGAATAAAAAAAGAGGATTACTTTGCAGTAACCCTCTTAAATTATCAAAAAACGATATTATACCACAATAACGGAGGCGGTGGAACGTCGCCGTAGTGTTGTGATAAAACGTTCTCCGAAACACAGAAATCTTTGATTTCGTCTTGTTTCGTTGTTACGGGGCAAAGCCATTTTGAATTTCAGGGGCAAAGAGATTTTGAATTTTGGTATAGGAATAAAATAGAAATTTTATTACCCTTTTTTCTCCCCCATTTTGAAAAAAGCTTGCATTACGGCATGTGCAAGGTTAATAGCGTAAAAAAAGGCCTCGTAGAAAATCAATTCTACAAGGTCGACTTTTTAATTTAGTTTGGCTTTCTAGTTAAAAAGCTGTTTGCCTTTTGACATAGTATCAACCTTGCCCGATTGGTATATCATGTCTCATTTGTCCTGTCAAGGTGCCATTTTTACCGGAATACAAAATAGGAATTGAAGGGTAAGATATATAGTTTAGAGCGGAATTCATGTTTTAGGGTGGTTTGATGTAGAGTCTGTTATTATCATGCGTAGATAACCCTACAAATCTTTATTTATTTCTTTTGTGAGTACGCTATTATTTACCTTGATTTTATCATATAAATTGTTTTTTATCAAAAGATCTTCTACTTTTTTAGTTAGTTCCTGGTTTCCAAATGGCGAAAGTGTTATTGACATAGATTCTAAGCAAGGAATAGAAAGTTTAGCATAAACACTTTCATTTTCAGGAGTTAAATATTCAAATTCGGTTTTTACCTTTTGAACCTCAAAACATTTTGGTCTAATTGCTACGCGAATTCTTGTTTCAAACTCTGTATCCCATTCTGAATATTTGAGTCGCCCCTGAAAATTATCATCATTATGCATGGTTGTGTTTCTTGGTATGTACAACACATCTACTAAAGAATTATCATATATTCCCCAAGCGTGTGAACTGATGTTAGAAGAAAAAGTAATACTGTTATCCGATCTATCACACTTGTCTAACCTTGGTTCTTTGCACTTTTCATCGGGATGAATTGACATATCGTGCATTAGAGAACTATCAAAAAATAGCATAACGCCTTCGGAACTTCCCTTTGCATAACTTTTCCAAAAAAAGTATGATTCATAATCACGATATGTAAAGCATGAGACAAAGACTTTCTTTTTCCATAAATCCAAAATCTTCTCATTTTCAATAGCATCATTTAATTTATCAATCCTTTTGAGACGTAGTGATTTATTACTAATAATATTATTAAGTGCCTCAAATGTAGTATAATGAAATAATCTTTTATGAGACTTTCCTAATTCGACGGCTCTTGCGTAACTGAAGTTTATCATTTTCTTAACAATACCTTTCTGCTTGATCAACATATAGCTTATGATTTTTACATCCCATTATGAACAATAAATTCGTCTAAAAGGGCAAATCGTCATCCTCGTTTATAAGGGGTTGTACATAATTTTCATTAAATATTTCTGCGGCAGTGAAGTAAAATTGTTCTATGTAGGTAGAATACTTTTCTTTTGCTTCCTTGTGTAAAAGGTATGCTGATTCTATTGCAATAATTGGTATCATTATAGGACCATTTGTTAATCTTCCATCTAAGTCAAATATATCCTCGGCATAAACATAAGTATCAAATATATGTTTTTTTATATCGTCATATAACCCTTCAAATATTACTTTCATATACATAGCGTCAACATGTTGATTAAGGGTAAATGATCTCTCCCAACAATAATCTCCAAACGAGTTTTCTTCATAACTTCCACACAAATCATGTAAAATCGTTCTGAGCTTTTCTCTAAATTGTGTGACATCAGGCAATGTTTCTATCTCTACGTTTTCTTGTTCAATATTGTCAAGTTTTTTTAGATCCTTATAAAAAGAATTAGTTTTAAAATCAATTGTTTTTCCAGTAATCTCCCTAAATTCGTTAGATAAGTATTCTGTATGATTCCCAAATGCACTATTATCATCAGTGACAAAAACAACAATTGATTCACTAGTGGTTTTAAAATATTCCAGCATGGATAGCCATAACATACAGTCTTTAAATCCTTTATCACTTGCATTTTTTGCATTTGAAAACGGAGGAAGTTTCTTGTTAGCACGTTCTATAATCGCTGTAAACATTTCACCAGTCTTCGAAAACGGAATAATATGTTCTCCAAATCTTTTTTTATACTTTTCTTGAATAGCAGTTCGATAAAATTCACTTTCTTCTTTGTATGATTTTTTTAAGTTGATTTCGGCAAAATGAATAAATTTTTGTTTGCATTTTTCAAGTTCATCGAAATTTTCTTTTAAATCTCTACACTGTTGTGCAATTCTTTCATCTATGGAAACTTGTGTGACATAAACGATATAATCATCTTTCAAATTCTCAATCACGTCATCTAAATTTCCAATCTGTATAATAAAATTGGTGTCAAATACAAATGCCTTCTTATCATCGGTCATAACTTACTCCTCCAAAATTCAATTTTAGAACCTTCTATTTAATATTTTTTGCTACAGAATGGTGCAACATAGATGTCCTATATTCTTAAAAAATAGTCTTATATTTTTAGATTTCCAATTTTTTCTTTTGAACAATTACATTAAGTTTATTATACCACATTTCTTCAATATAATCAAACATTTTCCATTCCTCGACCGAAAAATACCAGGTGTTATATATTTGAGGAAAGTTATCTGCCCAGAAAATGTAAATTAAGCTTATTACGAAAATTCAAGAGCCATTGTGCAGTTCAGCTGTATGGTGGCTCTTTTTATATATATAAAATTCAAAATTCAAAGGAGGTGATATTACTTGCTTTAACCGCTCCGTAATTAAAAAATTTAAACAAAAGAAAGGATAAAAAATTATGTCAAATTTAATCAAATGTTCAATGTGCGGAAACTTGCACGAAATGGAGAATTGTATAACAGTGAATCAGAATTCAAATCAGGAAATGTATGTATGCGACAGTTGCATCAGAGACCGGAGCTTATTCTTCAAATGTATCGAATGTGGTGAATATTATACTCAGAACTTTTTGTGGGGTAGCTTTCAGGGCGAAGATGTATGTATGAATTGCTCAAGTGAGTATTTTGTCTGCCCGAACTGTACTGAAGTATGCCACACATCGGAAAGAGTTTATTATACACGTTCTGATGAAGAAATATGTTCATCCTGTATGGAAGACCGCTGTGGAGATATATCTAATCTGATCGAAGATTATTACTACAAGCCAACACCAATTTTCTACGGTGAATCCGATGAGAATTGCTATTTGGGTGTTGAATTGGAAGTTGATAATACTAGCGGTGATTACGACAATAAGTTAATATGTATGGCGGCGGAACAACTTCTTGACGACTATTGTGAAAAGCTATATTTGAAACGAGATGGCAGTCTTACCAGAGGTTTTGAAATTGTGACACATCCTTGCACATTGGATTATCATTACAGCCGGCTGGAATGGCAAGAAATAATGGAAATCTGCAAGGATGGCACCCTATATTCCCACGACACGGATACGTGTGGTTTACACATTCACCTGAGCAGAAGTTTCTTTGGTAAAAGTCAGGAGACTCAGGATTTACATATATCAAAGCTGTTGATTCTTGTAAGCAAGTTCTATGATTCCCATCTGTTAAAGTTTAGCAGACGACGTCTTTCGGAATTACGTTGGTGTTCCAATATCCAGATTGACTACGAAGACACCGATGATGAATTTACCATTGTAGACAAAATGAAGCAGTTAAAATCCAAAGGCAGGTATGTTGCGGTAAATCTTGAAAACACAAACACAATAGAGTTCCGATTATTCAAAGGAACACTTAATTTCAACACGTTCATGGCATCCCTCCAACTTGTAGTGGAACTAAGTCGATATGCAAAGCGTACCGAGCTGAAAAATATTCCCACTACTCGTTGGAGGGATATTTTTGTTTCTACCGAGTTTGAAGAACTCAAAAACTACTTAAAAGAAAAGGGGTTAATATAATGTGTATAATAGTTTCAAAAGCGAAGAAAATTAAAATGCCGGATGGTAAAACATTGCTGAGATGCTTTGAGAATAATTCGGATGGTGCAGGTATAATGTGGGTTGAAAATGGGGTCGTTAACATTAGGAAGGGATTTATGAGCTATAAGGAGTTTGATAGCTTTATATGTAAACTCGGCAACAGGCTTAATCTTACCGATACAGCATTAGTGATGCATTTTCGCATAACGACACACGGTTGTACCAATCCTCAGTCAACACATCCGTTCCCTATTTCACGGAAAATACTACACCTTAAAAGGACATCATTTACAACTGATATTGGAGTTGCTCACAATGGTATAATCCCCGTCAAATGCCATAAAACATTGAGTGACACCCAAACCTACATTATGCGGCATCTTTCATACATAAAAAAGACAAAGCCTGATTTCTACAAGGATAAATCTATAATGGAAAAGATTGAGAAGGATATTCATTCAAAGATGTGTTTCCTGACAAAGGGCGAAGAAATATACACCATCGGTAAGTTTATTGAAGAAGATGGGGTTCTGTACTCTAACAGCAGTTATGAAGAATATTACGACTTCCCTTGGTTCAGATATATGAATCTTTATGAAAGTGAAGTTGTTGTTTGTCCTGTATACGGAATGATAATCGGTAATGGTGATATGATGGAGAGCAACGGTTTTGAATACTTCATTGATGAGAACGAAAAGGTCTATGAGTATGACTACATAAGCGACACGTTGGTTTCTGTACTGGATTCGCAAGCCTTTACATTCAACGGAACACCCTATCGGTTCAATGAAAATGAATCAATAATAATGACATTACGAAAGTGAGGAAAAGTTAATGAAAGTAACTCTTAAACAACAGGAACAAAAAGGCAACTATAAGTTTAATGGTCAGGTATACTTCACAAGAGGTATAGAAGAAACCTTCGGCATATGGACATTCAAACTGGTTGCCGACACATTCAGTCTTATAAGACCGTTGATTGATAGCAACATAGCCGATTATTTTCAGGTGGTAGAAGTTGATATGGAAAATGGTGAGAAAGTTACTGTCTGGGTTATAGATGATGTGACACATATTACCTTCCTACTACCCTCGGAATATTGAATTTAAAGGTTGTTAAGGATAACCCAGCAAGAGACTTTGTTGTATATACATGCGTTGGTCCAACTGGCAAAATTTTAGCTTCCAGACCCGTTCTAGAGGTTATAAAAGGAGAATTTAATATGGATAAAAAACTTGAATTTCTGCTTAATCTGTATGACATTGAGCAGTACAAAAAATCACTTTACAGCTCTGATATATTATCCAATCAACCAAAGCTCGGCAAGGAAAAGCAGTTTGAAATCACAGTTGAAAACATTGCTATCCTTGACGAGCTTATTGATGAACGTATATCAAG
>JAZNLK010000034.1:0-28907 GCA_045579055.1 Clostridia bacterium | reverse complement strand
GAAGTTGGTGCAATGAACGTTATGTTCAAGATTAACGGTGAAATCATTACACCTGCCCTCACCGGTTCAATTCTTCCCGGCATCACAAGAAAGTCTTGTATCGAAGTTCTCAAGAAAGAGGGCTATACGGTTACAGAACGTCTTCTCAGCATTGATGAGCTTGAAAAGGCAATGGCTGACGGCACTTTGGAAGAAGCTTGGGGTTGTGGTACAGCTGCTGTTGTTTCGCCTATCGGTGAGCTGAGCTATAAGGGTGAAGTTTTCACTGTTAACGAAGGTAAGATTGGTGAGGTTACCCAGAAGCTTTATGACACACTCACAGGTATTCAGTGGGGCAAAATCGAAGACAAATTTGGTTGGATTTGTCCTTTGGACTAATTTGGACATATATTATTTATAGGAGGAAACAAGAAATGAAAAAGATTAATGTAGCGGATATGACTCTTTGTCGCAATGCAGCATTGAGTTTCAAAGAAAAAATAGAAATCGTAAGACAGCTTGAAAAGCTAAACATTAATGCAATTGAACTACCTGCAATTGAAAATAAGAAGAGCGATATTCTACTAGTCCGCACAATTTCTTCATTTGTTGAAAGCAGTATTATCTCTGTCGCTGTGGGTATGACTTTAGATGGTGTTGACTATGCTGTTGAGGCATTGTCAGCTGCAAAGAATCCCCGAATTAGAATTGAGCTGCCCATTTCTCCTGTTGGTATGGAATACACATGCCACAAAAAGGCACCCAAAATGATTGAACTCATTTCGGAATTGGTAGCAAAAGCCAAAGCATCCTGCAAAGATGTTGAGTTCTGCGCTGTTGATGCAACACGTGCTGAGGATAAGGTTCTTATTGAAGCTATCAAAGTGGCAATTGAAGCAGGTGCAACCTTGATTACACTTTGCGACACAGCCGGTGAGATGATGCCTGATGAGTTTGCGGGATTTATTGATGACATAAAATCAAATATTCCTGAACTTGAAAAGGTTTCTTTGGGTGTATCTTGTGAAAATAAAAACGGTATGGCAAACGCTGCAGCAGTTATGACTGCCAGAGACAGTGCTGATACGGTAAAGACTTCTGCATCGAAGGGCGCTGTTTCCTTGGAAAGATTTGCTGAGATTATTAAGAATTGCGGAAATAACTGCGGTATTTCAAGTGATATCAAATATACTGAGCTTAATCGCATTATCCGTCAGATTTCAAGAATAATCGGCGAAACAAATGCAGCGGAGTTGCCTGTTAATACCGAGCATATTGACAACAGTGCGATTTTCCTTGACAAGAGTGATGATATTTCAGCGGTAAGTGCTCTCACCCAGAAACTGGGTTATGATCTCAGCGATGAGGATTGTGAGAGAGTTTTTGAAGAATTCAAGAAACTTGCTGTTAAGAAAGAAAAAGTAGGCGCAAAGGAATTAGATGCAATTGTTGCGGCAGTAGCACTCCAGGTTCCTGCAACCTACAAGCTTGTCA
The DNA here is from genome assembly GCA_045579055.1 of Clostridia bacterium. Classification (GTDB taxonomy): domain Bacteria; phylum Bacillota; class Clostridia; order Monoglobales; family Monoglobaceae; genus SIG440. The sequence goes on along the minus strand of JAZNLK010000034.1, from coordinate 27,434 downwards.
GCTATATAATTAACACAGGAAACATTATTACAGCATCAGCACAGATTAAGCTTCTCAAAGAAGGTAGTGGTGAGGTTGAAGGTGTTTCAATGGGCGATGGCCCCATTGATGCGGCTTTTCGTGCCATTGAACAGATAACAGGCAATCACTACGAACTGGATGATTTCCAGATTCAGTCGGTAACTGAGGGTCGAGAGGCTATGGGTTCTGCCATTGTCAAGCTCCGTGAAGGCGGACGTGTTTATTCCGGAAGTGGAATTTCAACAGACATTGTGGGTGCCAGCATAAAAGCATATCTCGGTGCTGTTAATAAAATCGTATATGAGGAGGCGTAATTGATGAAATTATCATTTTCGACCAAAGGGTGGCACGGCCGTTCCTTTGAAGATTTTTGTGATATTGCAAAGGATATGAAGTTTGAAGGTATTGAACTTCATAATATTCACAATCCTTTGTTTACTGAAAAAGACGGTGCATTTTACAACTATTCTGCAGCTGCAACGGTAAGACGTCTTTACGAACTTAAGCTTTCAATTCCTTGTATCGATACAATATGTGACTGTGCTGATATTTCAAAAAAAACTGAGACATTGGATGAAATCAACCAATGTGTGAAGATTGCAACAAATCTGCATATCCCCAATGTTCGCATAAAGGCGATTGGAATGGGTATTGAAAAAGATGCGGCAATTTCCGCTGTTATGGAAATTCTTTCGGAGGTTGTTCCCAAGGCTGAAGCAAACAATGTATCTTTGTTGATTGAAACCTCGGGTATTTTCTCAGATACCGCGGCACTTCGTGAGGTTCTTATTGATTTTGCAAGTGACTCTTTGGGTGCGCTTTGGGATATGTATTCGCCTTATTTTGATGGCAACGAACAACCTGAGACCACCATTACTAATCTTGGTGCGTTCGTTCGTCACGTTCATATCAAGGATGCTCAGAAAACAGACAATGGAACAGAATACTGTCTTATGGGCGAAGGACAGTTGCCCATTGGTGAACTGATGGCGGCTCTCCGTTCGGTAAACTATGACGGATTTATCTCTCTTGAGTGGCATCCTGACTGGTGTGAAGAACTTGATGATATGGAAATTATCTTTGCTCAGTTTGTGAACTTTATGAAACAGTATAGTGACCCTGCAAAGAATGTTTCTGCACTGTATTCAAACAAAACACATACAGGAAAGTTTGTCTGGAAAAAGGAAGCGCTGATTGACTGCACATTCCCTCAGGTTCTTGACCGTATGGTTGAAGAATTCCCTGACCAGTATGCTTTCAAATATACAACACTTGACTATACCAGAACATACAGCGAATTCCGTGACGATGTGGATGAATTTGCACGTGCATTGGTTGCTATGGGCGTAAAAGCCGGAACTCATGTTGCTGTTTGGGCGACAAATGTTCCTCAGTGGTACATTGCATTCTGGGCAACAACAAAAATTGGTGCTGTTCTGGTTACAGTAAATACAGCATATAAGATTCACGAGGCAGAATACCTGTTCAAACAGTCTGATACTCATACTTTGGTTATGGTTGAAGGTTATCGTGATTCTAATTATTCACAGATTATGGCAGAGCTGTGTCCGGAACTTGAAAACTTAAAGTCGGGAGAACAGCTCCATGCAAAGAGACTGCCTTTCTTACGCAACATTATCACCGTTGGATTTAAGCAGAAAGGCTGTATAGAATGGGAGGACGCAGTTGCAATGTCCTCCAAAGTCCCTGTCGAAACTGTCTATCGTATGGCGGCGGCAGTTGACAAGGATGATGTATGCAATATGCAGTATACATCCGGTACAACAGGATTCCCCAAGGGTGTTATGCTGACACACTACAATGTTGTTAACAACGGTAAATGCATCGGTGACCGTAAGGACTTATCCACGGCGGACAGAATGATGATTCAGGTTCCAATGTTCCATTGTTTCGGTATGGTTCTTGCCATGACCGCATCAATGACTCACGGTGCAACATTGTTCCCTCTTCCGTACTTCTCGCCGAAGCCGGCACTTGCCTGCATTAACCGTGAACACATCACTGCATTCCACGGAGTGCCCACGATGTTCATTGCACTTCTTGAACACGAGGATTTTGAAAAAACTGATTTCTCGTATATGCGTACCGGAATTATGGCAGGAAGCCCCTGTCCTATTTCTGCAATGCAGGACGTGGTTAACAAGATGAATATGAAGGAAATAACGATCGTTTACGGACAGACAGAAGCTTCTCCCGGTTGCACAATGAGTTCAACTGACGATCCCTTGGAAGTTCGTGTTGCCACTGTTGGCAGGGCACTTCCTGAGATTGAATGTAAGATTGTTGACCCTGAAACAGGCGAAGAGTGTCCTGTTGGCGTTAACGGTGAATTTGTTGCTCGTGGTTATAATATTATGAAAGGGTATTATAAGATGCCAAAGGCAACAGCTGCCGCAATTGACAAGGATGGTTGGCTCCATACGGGTGACCTTGCGTGCAAGACGGAAGATGGCAACTACAAGATTACCGGTCGTCTCAAGGATATGATTATCCGAGGCGGTGAAAACATTTATCCCAAGGAAATTGAGGAATTTATATATACTCATCCGGCTGTAAGTGATGTTCAGGTTATTGGTGTTCCTGATGAACAGTATGGCGAAGAAATTATGGCTTGTATCATTCTCAAGGAGGGTGAAACAGTTACTGTGGAAGAAATGAAGAAGTATATTCTTGACCATATGGCAAAGCATAAGGTTCCGAGGTATATTGACTTTGTTGATTCCTTCCCCATGAATGCCGCGGGTAAAATTCTCAAGTATAAAATGCGTGAGGATGCAGTTGTTAAACTGGGTCTCCAGAAGGCTGACAGTGTGGTAACGGCATAATGAAGAACAATTATTATATCATTGACACACATTGCCATATATACCCCGAAAAGATTGCCTCAAAGGCTGTTGCGGCAACCGATAGATTTTATGATGCTGAGTCCTTTGGCAAAGGAACAACTTCCGATTTAAAGGAAACTTGTCAGAGGTTTGGAGTTGACCACGCACTTGTTCAGTCGGTTGCAACAACTCCACATCAGGTGAGGAGTATAAATGAGTTTATTTCTGCTGAAGTCAGGGCTGCTGACGGATTCTTCACGGGTCTTGGTACTATTCATCCTGAGAGCGAAGATATGGCAGGCGATATTCAACACCTGATTGAATTGGGCTTGAAAGGTGTAAAAATACATCCTGATATTCAAAGGTTCAAGTTGGATGATTACCGACTTCTCAAGGCGTATGAAATCTGTGAAAACAAGAATTTGCCAATTCTGATTCATACGGGTGATAATAGGTATGATTTTTCGAATCCAAACAGACTGTTGCCGATTTTGGAGACTTATACCAAGCTGACAGTAATCGGTGCACATCTTGGCGGTTGGTCAATTTGGGATACCGCTTGTGAGAGTTATGCAGGTCTTCCCAACTTCTTTGTTGACTGCTCATCAAGTTTCTACTGGATTGACAAGAAGGTTGCAAAGGATGTAATCAGTCGTTACGGTGCGGATAAGGTTATGTTTGCCACCGATTATCCTATGTGGTCGGCTGAAACTGAGCTTGAATACTTCTTTGACCTTGGTTTTTCTGAGGAAGAATATACAAAAATGCTCAGCGGCAATGCAAAAAAGCTTTTTAATCTATAATTTTCGAGAGACTTTTCGAAAGGAAGGTCTCTTTTTTGTTTCTTTATTTGTTTTTTGGGATACAATCATTTTGAGGTGATTATTATAAAAGTTACAAGATATGTAAACGGTCAGCAAAGGGAAAAGGATGATTTAAAGAATATGAAAATTTCAAACGAATTGATAACATCCACAATTGAAAAAGTAAATAAAAGGCATTTCAGAATCAGCCAAAACGGAATGATTGCCCATGTCGAATAAAAAGGCAGCAATTTACATCAGAGTTTCCACCGATGCTCAGCGTGAAGAAGGCTATTCCATTGATGCTCAGAAGGAAATGCTTACCGCATATTGTGTCTCAAAATCAATAAAGAATTATGAATATTATATAGATGGTGGGTTCAGCGGAAGCAATATAGACCGACCGGAACTGAAAAGGCTTATTGAAGACATAAAAGCACAAAAAATAAATTGTGTTCTTGTTTATAAGCTTGACCGTCTTTCAAGAAGTCAGAAGGACACCTTATATCTGATTGAAGATGTGTTTAATCCAAACGGTGTTGACTTTGTTTCCCTCAATGAAAGTATGGATACGTCCACTCCTTTAGGTCGGCTGATGCTTGGGATTCTTTCAGCTTTTGCACAGCTTGAACGTGAGAATATAAAAGAACGTACCGGTATGGGAATGAAAGAACGTATAAAAATGGGTTACTGGATGGGCGGCGGACGTGTGCCGTTTGGTTATAACTACGATTCGGCAAAGGGGATTCTTGTTCCCAATAAGGATGCCGAAACTGTCAGAAAGGTTTATGAATTGTATATCGCAGGATATTCAACAAACTATATCGCGCGGATTCTGGGCTTGTCTTATGAAAAGTTGGCACGTCAGATTCTTTCACGAAAGACAAATGCCGGATATATCTGTTTTAACGGTGAGGAGTATAAGGGACTTCATGAACCTATTATAAGCCTTGAAACCTACGAAAAAGCAATGCACCTGATGCGTGAACGTTCAAAAACAACCACAGCTGACAGCGGTCATCTTTTGACCGGACTTGTGAAGTGCGGTTGTTGCGGTGCCAGAATGAGATACCATAAATGGGGAAAAAAAGGATACAAGATAATATGTTATTCACGCGATAAGTACAAATCGCATCTTGTGCATAATCCCGAATGTCCCAATAAAGGCGTTATGGCAAAGGAACTGGAAGATATAGTTATAAATGATTTGTTTTCGTTGGATTTTAAGAAAACGACAAAGACAAGAGGAGATAGGGCTGAGTCCGTTATAGAAATTTTGTATCAAAGTGAGAAAAAGATTTCTGATAAGTTAAAAAAACTGTATTTAATGTATGCCGAAAATGAAGATAAAGTTCTTGCTGATGCAATAAAAGAGACAAAAGAGGAATTATCTTTAATTCTGAAGGAAATAAAAGCCGAAGAGGAGCAGCAAACTATAACGAATCAGAAAGCAGAAGTTGAAAAACAGCTATCGACACTTTCTGAAACCTGGAATTATATGACAAAACACGAAAAACGAAACATAATAAGAAGCTGTGTTTCGGAAATTACTGTAGAACCTGAAAATGTGAATATTTTTTATAAATTCAAGTTATAGTTTTTCCCACAAGGGACATTCATCGGCACTGCGTACGTGGAAAATTTCACTCCGTGGGATGTATCAAAATTGTCAAGTGCTTTTATAAGTCCGATACATCCCACCTGGAACAAATCGTCAATATTTTCGTTTCTGCCGTTAAAGCGTTGAAGAACGCTGAGCACAAGTCTTAGATTTCCGTAAATAAACTCGCGTCTTGCATTTTTATCGCCAAGCTGTATTTTTTCAAAAAGCTCCTGTTTTTGCTTTTCATTGAGATAAGGAAGTTTTGATGTGTTGACACCACAGATTTCAACTTTATTTATAATAATTTTAATCCTCTCCTTTCAAAATTTTCTATTACAGTATTTCACAGCAATAACAATCATATACTGAAAACAGATGGGTAAAATTGTATAAGACGAAAAGAGAGGAGTATTAAAGTGAATTGCAGTATAAATGATTTGAAGGCAAAGGAAGTGATTAATATCTCGGACGGTGTAAGGCTTGGATATGTTTCGGATGTTGAAATTGATTTATCAAACGGAAGACTTGTTTCACTGGTTGTTGAAGGAACATATAAAATGATGGGGCTTTTCGGGAAGTCGGCAGATATTGTGATAAAGTGGGAAAACATAAAAAAGATAGGAAATGATATAATTATTATTGATTCCGTTGGTTAATATGTTCTTTATAAGATTATTTATAAAGACACTTGTATAATTATTAATACAATGTTATAATTAACAAAACTATTATGTATATGGAGAGTTATGATGAATTATACATTATTGACAGATTTTTATGAGTTGACAATGGCAAACGGATATCTGAAAAACGGTATGCAGAATGATATTGCCTATTTTGATTTGTTTTTCAGAAGAGTCCCTGACAACGGTGGCTTTGCAATTATGGCAGGGGTTGAACAGATTATTGAATATTGCAATGAACTGAATTTCACTTGTGCGGACATTGAATATTTGCGTTCAAAAAATCTTTTTTGCGATGAATTTTTGGAGTATCTTGAAAACTTTAAATTCGAATGTGATATATGGGCAATTCCCGAAGGTACACCGATTTTTCCAAATGAACCGGTCATAACCGTAAGGGGACCTCTCGTTCAGGCACAGTTTATTGAAACGATGCTTTTGCTTATTATTAATCACCAGAGCCTGATTGCCACAAAGGCGAATAGGATTGTCCGTGCGGCGGAAGGCAGAGCGGTTATGGAATTTGGTTCCCGAAGAGCCCAAGGGGCAAGTGGTGCCGTATATGGATCAAGAGCAGCTTATATCGGAGGCGTAAGCGGTACAGCTTGCACTATTTCGGACAAGCTTTTTGGCGTTCCGACATTGGGAACAATGGCTCACAGCTGGATTCAGTCTTTTGATAGTGAATATGAAGCATTCAAGGCATATGCAGAGGCTTATCCTGACAGTTGTACCTTGTTGATTGATACATACAATGTGTTGATGTCAGGTGTTCCCAATGCAATTAAAGTTTTTGATGAGGTTCTGAAGCCTATGGGGAAACGACCCAAGGGTGTGAGAATTGACAGCGGCGATATAACTTATTTGTCCAAAAAGACTCGAAAAATGCTTGACGAGGCAGGTTATGAAGATGTTGGAATTGTTATATCCAACTCTCTTGATGAACATATTATTCGTGATATTTTAAAACAAGGTGCTTGCGTGAACTCTTTTGGAGTTGGCGAAAGATTGATAACATCGAAATCGGAGCCTGTCTTCGGCGGTGTGTATAAGCTAGTGGCTATGGAGAGAGATGGAGATATTATTCCCAAAATCAAGGTAAGTGAAAATGTGGCAAAGATAACCAATCCTTGCTTCAAGAAGGTTTACAGGCTTTTTACAAATGATACAGGCAAGGCAATTGCGGATGTAATTACCCTTGCTGAAGAAACAATTGACGATTCAAAGGAATATGAACTTTTTGACCCTGAACATACGTGGAAAAGAAAGAAAGTATCTAATTTCAAAGCTGTTGAACTTCAGGTTCCTATATTTGAAAAAGGCAAATGTGTGTATAAGTCACCTGTTTTGCAAGATATTAGAGATTATTGCCAGCAACAGCTTGAAACAATATGGGATGAGGTAAAGCGATTTGAAAATCCACACAAGTATTATGTTGATTTATCCGAGAGACTGTGGAATATAAAATACAAGCTTCTTTCTGAACTTAGGGATTAGAAAGCTTTCGCGCTTGATTCGGTATTTGAGGTGCGTTATGCGTGATACTGCAAAAAAGGCTTTGCAGCAATATGAATGACAATCCTCAGTATTCAACTGTTATGCTTATGTATGACAAGAATTATCTTGTGTCACAGGGCTTTATTACAGATGACAACAACTTCAATGTTCTTTGCAACAGCCTCAAGGCAGAAATTGTTATTCACGATGAAGAAGGCAACAGCCATTCCGTAATCAACCGTCTTGACAACTTGAAGCAGGATTGGCAGGCAGCAAAGGATAAGGGCTATGAAAAAGTGCTTTTAAACAACACAATAGGCAATTCACCTGTTGTGTTGTTTTGCTTAAAAAGTATCGAAAAATCCAAATTATATATCAGTATATCCATTGGTATAACAAAAGGGAAATGGTAAAATTTTAGTATAAATTCTATCCAAAAAAGGAGCGATAAAAATGATTTTTCCAAAACCCATATCGGAAAAGTATTTTGAAGGTACATCTAATGTAAAAAAGTTTAATGCAGAGGAATCTTTGTTTGATTTTTATAAAAAAGCTGATTCTTTCGGCATTGATTTTTCGATTAACAATTCGTTTGTCGGCGAAGAATATGAACTGAAAATAGAAAAAGATAAAGTTTTCATTGCATATCTGACAGAAGAAGGAAAGTTCCGTGCAATAACATCGCTTCGTCATATTGTTTTGAATTGCGAAGAAACTTTGCCCCTTTGCGAAGTTCACGACAAGCCTGATTTCGAAAGAAGAAGCTATATGCTGGATATCAGTCGCTACAGAATGCCGAATATGAAGACAATTCTTGACTTTGTTGACCTTCTTGTTGATTTAAAGTACAATGAATTTCAGCTTTATATGGACAGCTTTTGTTTCAAATATACACAGTTCCCCGAATATGTTGAGGACGTAAACTGTCTCACGGTTGAAGATATTGAATATCTTGATAACTACTGTGCAGAGAGATTTATTGATCTTGTTCCTAATCAGAACAGTTTTGGACATATGCATCATTGGGTAAATAAACCGGAACTCAAACATCTTGCTTTATCGGAGGGAGATACTGTTTACGGAACACTTAATCCTCTCCTTGATGAATCTGTTGAGCTAATGGACAAGATTTATGGTTCTTTGTTCCCGCACTTCAAGTCGAAGTACGCACATATCGGTCTTGACGAGGCATTCGGTCTTGGCAGATTCCAGACAAAAGAAGCTTGTGAGAGAGATGGAATTGACACAGTTTTTGTTAATTATCTCAACAAACTCAATACTGTTGTTAACGAAAAATACGGCAAGGAAATCCAGTTTTGGGATGATATGATTATCAGCCATCCTGAATCCTTTGATAAGTTCCCCAAAAACGTTACAGCTGTTGAATGGGGCTATGGCATTATTTCAACTCAGATGATGGAACAGAGATGTCGTGTTCTTCAGGAAAAGAGCGTAAGGTACTATGTTGCTCCCGGTACAGCTGCATGGGAAGCTCTCACATCACGTGTGGGTGTTATGGAGTTTAATGTCAGAACGGCTGCAGAGCTTGGCAGAAAATACGGAGCTGTTGGTTTTATGATGACAGACTGGGGAATGCCGGCTGACGGACATATGCAATTCCTTGTTCACAGTTATTTCCCATGTGCAATGGCTGCACAGTACGGCTGGAATGTTGGTCGTGAACAGGACAGACAAAGCTTCAAGAACGCATTCCGCTTTGGTGCAATGGAATATCTTGATAAGAATGTATTCCACGGCGAAAAGGTTGGTGAGCTTATGTATAAGCTTGGCAGATACTATTATCTTGAGCCTCACAAAATTCACGGTATGACAATGTGTGCATCTGCACTGTTCTATCCTCTCACTCAGAGATTCTTCGGCAATCCTGATCTTGACGATGCGGTTATTTATGATATGGATAAGCTTGATGACCCATTCTACTTCGAAAACGTGATTGAATATGTAACAAAGGTTCGAAATGCATTTATTGCAGCAGAATTTGATGAAAGACTCAAGCGTGAGGTGCTTGTAAATGCTGAAATGATTCTTATCGGTGCTGAAATAAGTCTTATTAAAACAAACAAAGCCGTAAGCGAAGAAAAGCGTGCTGAGCTTATTTCCAGAATAAATGAAGTGATTAAGGAATATACCGATCTCTGGATGTTCAGAAATTATCCTGACGGAATTGAACAGTCTGTTGGATGTCTTGAAAAGAGAAGAGACGAGATTGCTGTTTATTAATTGAAAAACTATACTCGAACTTGTTGACAATTTGTCGGATTTGGAGTATAATGTATGCGAAGTTATTTTGCTTTAATACATTACATAAACCAAAAGGAGAAATCAAATGAAATCAACAATTGAATCTTATAACCTGGGTAGACTTGGTGTTATAGGAATGAATGGCTGTGAAGACTTTTGTTCAAAGGTAGATTACTACCTCAAAAAGTTTAACGATGACGATGTGGAAAATCATGGCACATTCCTGCTTCCGCTCAAGACTTCAAGATTCGGCACCGGTGAAGCCAAAGCAACATTGCTCCATTCTGCAAGAACTTATGATGTTTATATTATAGTGGATTGCTTCAACTATGGTGAAACATATAAGATGTACGGCGTGGATGTTCCTATGAGTCCCGATGATCATTATCAGGATCTCAAACGTGCAATTTCGGCTATTGGCGGTAAGGCAAAGAGAATTACCGTAATTATGCCCATGCTTTATGAAGGACGTCAGCACAAGCGTGGTTCACGTGAGTCTCTTGACTGTGCAATGGCTCTTCAGGAGCTTTGTAATATCGGTGTAGATAATATTATCACATTTGATGCGCACGACCCCAGAGTTCAGAATGCAATTCCTTTTAAGGGCTTTGAAAATGTTATGCCCACATACCAGATGATTAAGGCTTGTCTCAAGTATGACCCCACAATCATTCTTGACAAGAAAAATACAATGTTTATTTCGCCTGACGAAGGTGCAATGTCCAGATGTATGTACTATTCATCAGTTCTTGAAACAGAGCTTGGTATGTTTTATAAGAGACGTGACTATTCACGGGTTGTCAACGGCAAAAATCCTATTGTTGCACACGAATTCCTTGGTTCTGATGTCGAAGGCAAGAATATGATTGTTGTTGACGATATGATTTCATCCGGTGACTCAATGATTGATGTTTCAAGAGAACTTAAAAAAAGAAAAGCCGGCAGAGTTTTTGTTTTCTCAACATTTGGTTTGTTTACAGAAGGATTTGAAAGATTTGACAAGGCATACGAAGAGGGTCTTATTGAGGGCGTGTTCACCACTAACCTTATTTATGCGAAGCCTGAGCTTCTCACGAAGCCTTGGTATCATCAGGTTGATATGAGTAAGTATGTTGCACTCCTTATTGATGAACTTAATGCTGAACATTCAATCAGTGATCTTCTCAATCCTATAAAGAGAATCGAAAAGATTCTTGAAAAATACAAAAATATGTAATTTGTAATTCGAACTGCTGTAACAGGGAAAACTGTTACAGCAGTTTGTTTGACTTTAATGTAAAAGGAGGCGGATGCTATATGATGAGACTTCAGAAGTTTCTTGCCAACGCCGGAGTTGCATCCAGACGTGCTGCCGAAAGAATGATAAGCGAAGGCAGAGTATCGGTAAACGATGAAATTATCCGAGAAATGGGTGTTCAGATTGATGAAGAATATGATTCTGTCAAGGTTGACGGTGTTGCTGTAAAAAGTGCAGAAAAGAAGTATTATATTATGCTTAATAAGCCTGTTGGTTTTGTAACAACAGTATCCGATGATAAGGGCAGACCAACTGTTATGGATTTGGTATCGGATATTTCTGCAAGAATTTATCCGGTGGGGCGTCTTGACTATGATACCGAAGGTCTGCTTCTTCTTACCAACGACGGGGATTTGACCTATAGAATAACTCATCCGAAGCATGATATAGCAAAAACTTATGTTGCTGAGGTAACAGGAAATATATCTATGGATACAATTCTTCAACTCAGACGCGGGGTTATGCTTGACGGACAAAAAACAAGCCCTGCGGAGGTAGAGGTTGTGGGTGCCACACAGTATGGAACCAAAGTGGAGATAACAATTCACGAGGGCAGAAACCGTCAGGTCAGACGTATGTTCGAAGCTTTGGGGTGTATCGTGAAAAAGCTCAAGAGAACAAAAGAAGCAGGTCTTGTCATTGGACATTTACCTCTGGGAAAATGGAGAAAGCTTAGTGAATCTGAAGTGAATATGCTTAAAAAGATTGAAGCTGCAGGCTCAAAGACAAAATCTTCTTTGAAAAATAAAAAGCCCAAAGCCTTTACAAAAGCTAATTTAAAACGAACAACGGCAAAAAAGCAGGTAAAGAAAAATGATTAATAATCAGTTTGATGTCATTGTTATTGGTGGCGGTGCGGCAGGTCTTATGGCTGCGGGAACTGCGGCTGGAAATGGCAAATCAGTTTTGCTCATTGAAAAGAACAGAATTCTCGGCAAAAAAATGCTGATTACCGGAAAAGGCAGATGCAATATAACAAATGCCTGTGATGATGTTGAAGAGTTAATAAAGAATGTTACAAAAAACAGTTCTTTTCTTTACAGTTCATTTTATGGGTTTTCAAACCATGATACCATAGATTTTTTTAAGGAAATTGGTGTTGAGACAAAGGTTGAGCGGGGAAACAGAGTTTTTCCTGTTTCCGACAAAAGTTTAACTGTTGTTGACGCTCTTGTGAGATGGGTAAAAAAATCCGGTGTGAGAATTTTCCATGATAAGGTTTTGGATATTGCTTCAGAAAATGGCTCTGTTCAAGGGGTGATAACCGAAAAGAATAATCTTATAAAAGCTGATTCGGTTGTTCTTGCTACCGGGGGGATGTCTTATCAGACAACAGGTTCCACCGGGGATGGGTATAAGTTTGCGGAAAATCTGGGACATTCCGTTACTGACATTTTCCCGTCACTTGTACCACTTGAGGTCGAAGAACAGTGGGCATATGAGCTTATGGGTTTATCACTGAAAAATATCGAAATAACAGTTTATAATGAAAAAAACAAAAAGATTTATAACGATTTTGGTGAAATGATGTTTGCACATTTTGGACTGACAGGTCCGGTTATTCTAAGTGCTTCAGCTCATATGAGACCAATGAGTGAAGGCAAGTTCAAAGTGTGTATTGATTTGAAGCCTGCTCTTGATGAATCTCAGCTGGATGTCAGAATTCTTAAGGATTTTCAGAAGTATTCCAACAAGGATTTTGCAAACAGTTTAAATGATTTATTACCATCAGGGCTTATAAAAACAATTGTTGAACTTTCTAGGATTGATGCTCACAAAAAGGTTAATTCCGTTACAAAAGAGGAGAGAACAAGGCTTGTTAATTTGCTGAAAAAACTCGAACTGAATGTAAGAGGATTTTGTCCCATTGAGCAAGCGATAATTACCTCAGGTGGGATATGTGTTAAAGAAATTGATCCTTCAACAATGGAGTCAAGGCTCATAAATGGCTTGTATTTTGCAGGAGAAATAATAGATGTTGATGCGTATACCGGTGGATTTAATCTTCAGATTGCTTTTTCCACAGGGTATGCTGCAGGAAACAGTTGCTAAAGGTGATAATAATGGTTCTTGAAGAAAAAACAATAAAATCCGAAAAAGTTTTTGAAGGAAAAATAATAGATTTGCGTGTTGAAACAATTGAATTTCCTGACGGAACAACCGCTTACCGTGAACTTGTTGACCATCCGGGTGGAGTTGGAGTTATTGCACTGACTGATGAAGGAAAAATCCTTATGGTCAGACAATACCGAAAGCCCATCGAGAAACCAATCCTTGAAATTCCGGCAGGCAAACTTGATAAGAACGAAGACCCGAAAGTTTGTGGTATTCGTGAATTGCAGGAAGAAACAGGATACAGGGCAAAGGAAATGATTTCGCTGGGGTATATGTATCCTTCTCCGGGCTTTGCCAATGAAATAACTTATATGTTCTTTGCCAAAGGATTGGAAAAGGGCATTGACAATCCGGACGACGATGAATTTCTGGATGTTGAAGAGTTTTCTGTTGAAGAAATAAGACGAATGATTCTTAATAATGATATTAATGACGCTAAGACAGTTATTGCTTTTTTGAAATGCGAAGCAATGAAGTTGTTTCCGGAGGGAAAAGAAGATGGAAAAGAATAAAGTAAAAGTTTTGATTGACGGTGCTGAATATACACTTGTAACTTCGGAACCGGCGGAGTATGTGCAGAGAGTTGCGATACGTGTTGACCGGAAAGTCAAGGAAATCAAACGTGAATATCCTGAATTGACTAATTCTATGGTTGCTATGCTTGTTGCTATCAATCTTTCGGATGAATATATTAAGCTTGACGACACTGCTGATAATCTCAGAAGTCAGATTGCAGAATATGTAAAGAATGAGAAGCTGTATTCCTCTTTACTTAATGACAGAAACAAACGAATTGCTGAACTTGAAAGTGTTATTGCTGAGTTGAAAAAATAGTTTTTAGATTTTTGCAATATTATTTTATTTAACAAAAGGGATGAAGCTTATGAGCAAAATCGAGTTGCTTGCCCCGGCAGGAAATTATGAATGTCTTGTTGCTGCGGTTCAAAACGGAGCTGATGCTGTTTATTTGGCGGGTAAAAGCTTCGGTGCAAGAAGCTTTGCGGATAATTTCGACAGTATTGAACTTGAAAAAGCTGTTGATTATTGTCATTTGAGAGGTGTAAAGGTCTATGTGACCGTTAATACTCTTGTTCTGGATTCTGAATTTGATGAGCTAAGAGAATACCTTGTTTTTTTATCGGAAATAGGTGTTGATGCGATTATTGTTCAGGATTTCGGTGTTGCCGAAATTTCAAAAGCAATTGTTCCTGAACTGCCGATTCATGCAAGTACTCAAATGACCGTCCATAATGCCGAGGGTGTGAGATTTCTTGAACAATACGGAATAAAAAGAGTTGTTCTATCAAGAGAACTGTCTTTGTCTGATATAGCTTATATTTTCGAAAACACAAATGCAGAACTTGAAGTTTTCGGTCACGGTGCTCTTTGTATGTGTTATTCGGGACAATGCTTGCTCAGCAGTATAATAGGCGGTCGTTCAGGAAATCGTGGAAAGTGTGCTCAGCCCTGCAGATTACCTTATTCCGTAAACGGAAAAAAGAATAAACATTTTGTTATGAGTCTGAAAGACCTTGTCAGCATTGAACATCTCTCAGACTTAGCTGAAATAGGTGTGGCTTCACTGAAAATTGAGGGCAGAATGAAGGGACCTGCATATGTTGCTGCCGTTGTAAGGGTTTATAGAAAATATATTGATAATCCGGGAGTTGTTTCAAAACAAGATTATGAACTTCTTAATATGATATTCAACCGGGGCGGCTTGACCGATGGATATCTTACTGAAAAACACGGAAAAGAAATGTTTGCTCTCGATAAGCCCGATAATCCTTATCTGAAGGGTAGTGCAGCTGTTGAAAAAGATTTATTGCAGTCTTTAAAAGGTGAAAATAAGAAGATTTCTATTCAAGGAGAAATCACTATAAAAGAAGGGTGTTGCGCAGTTTTTTCTGTTTGGAACAACCGTGCAAAGATTACATTTTCTTGTGAGGATGTATCCGAAAAAGCCGTGAAAGCGGAAATTGATGCTGAAAGTGTAAAGCTTCAGCTTAACAAAACCGGTGCAACTCCATTTGAATTTAATAATATTGAAGTTGATGTTGACAAAGGTTTGTTTATTTCAGCTGGTAACCTGAATAAAATACGACGTGGAGCTCTTGAACTTTTTGAAAAGGAGCTTGTGAGTTCATATAAAAGAGAAGAACACTCGGCAGGTGTTGACTTTGTTTCCGATGAAATAATACGACCCCATTCTTTTGTATGTGAAATTACAAACTTCAAACAGTTTGAGGCAATGAAAGAACTGGAATTTGATAAGTTTTATATTCCGTTTGGGGTTATTAAAGAGAATAAAAAAATATCAGATGAATATAAAGATAAAATTGTTGTAGTTTTACCCGCTGTTTTGCGTGAAAAAGACTTTAGAAAATATGTTAACGGGACAAAAGAACTGCTGGATGATGGATACTACGGTGTTTTGATTCATAATATTTCGCTTATAGAGTCATTTTCCGGTTACAGAATATACGGTGGTTTCAGATTGAATGTATTCAACAGTATATCTGAACATCTTTTGTCCAAGTATGCATTAGAATGCTGTGAGCTTTCGCCGGAACTCACATTGAAGCAAATAAAGAATATAAAAAAATCTGTGCCGACACAAGTTATGGTTTACGGACGACTTCCGCTCACTGTTTCAGAAAACTGTCTTATCAGGAATGATAATTCCTGTCCATGCAAAAATGACAATTTCATTACTGACAGAATGGGAATGAAGTTTCCTGTTATTAAAGATGGTGATATATGCAGAAGCGTTGTTCTTAACTGCAAAAAAAACTTTATGGGTTTTGATATGGATAAAATTATTAATGCTGGAATAAGTTGTTCTCGTTTATATTTCACCGATGAAACCCCTGAAGAGTGTCTGAAGATTTGTGATACGTTTCTGAATGGTGGAAAATACCGTCCCGAAGATTTTACAAACGGACATTTTTTTAAAGGTGTTGTGTCTTGATAAAGGAGAATGATAAATGATAACCCGATGGGATAAAATTATCGTTTCGGCAGTTTGCTTTTTTGCTCTTGCGGTTCATGCGTTTTTTTCGTATTTTGTTTTCGCTGAACAGGCAGTATCTGTCAGAATTGACGTGGATGGCATGGAATATGCAACTTATAATCTGACGGAGATAAGCGGAAAAAAGATTGTTGAAATAGAAACAGAATACGGAGAAAACACACTTGAAATTACATCGGAAGGTGCCAGGATGATTTCGGCGTCATGTAGTGATAAAACAGATGTGAAAAGCGGAAAAATCACAAAACCCGGGCAAATGATAATATGTGCACCAAATCGTGTTTCCGTGCGAATTACGGGCAAAGGTAAATTAAATGTTGATAAGGTGGCATACTAATGAAGAAACGGTATACTACGAGACAAATAGCAATAATGGGGATATTTGTATCGGTTGGAATTATGCTGCAGTATGTTGAAAACAGAATACTTATAACTCCAGTACCCGGAGGAAAACTGGGCTTAAGTAATATTGTTTCAATTATAAATATATTTGTATTTGGTGGAAGAAATGCGATGATTGTTTCGCTTATCAGAGCGTTTCTGGGGACAATCCTCACGTCGGGGGCGTCTGCTTTGCCGTATAGCTTTGCAGGAGCTTTTTTTTCAACACTTGCTATGTGCCTTATAAAAAGGTTTTCTTATCCGAAAGTCAGTATGGTTGGTATGAGCGTTGCCGGTGCTGCTTTTCATAATTTGGCTCAGATTTGTGTGGCAGCATTTATGCTTTCGTCGGCTTATATCTTTTCTTATTTGCCGATTTTGCTGATTGTATCTGTTGTCAGTGGTTTTGTTACCGGCTACGGAGCACAGGTTTTCGGTAACAGAGTTTTGAAGAAAGGTGAAAAAGTATGAGTAAAACGATAATCCTTGCATCCAATTCGCCAAGACGAAAAGAGTTGCTTTCAATGCTTGGCTTAAAGTTTGATGTAATTGCCGATAATACTCCGGAATGTATTGCGCCGGGTCTTGCTCCGGAACAGGTTGTTCTTGAACTGGCTGCATTTAAAGGGAAAAATGTTATTTCGACGCTAAATGCCGATGTTGATGCAATTGTAATTGCTGCAGATACAGTTGTTTCGTTGAATGGCATAGTTCTTGGAAAGCCAAAGTCGAAGGAAGAAGCCTTTGAAATGCTGAGCCTTTTAAGCGGAAATAAGCATGAGGTTTACACGGGAGTTTTTGTGAGGGATATATGCACAAAAAAAACTGAAGTTTTTTGTGAAAAAACGGAAGTATTCTTTAAAAAACTTGACATTATGGAAATAAAAGATTATATTAATACTGGGGAGCCTATGGACAAAGCCGGGGCTTATGGAATTCAGAACATTGGTTCGTTATTTGTTGAAAGAATTTGCGGCGATTATTTTAATGTTGTAGGTTTACCTGTTTGCAGGCTTGGTAAAATACTGAATGAAGAGTTTGCTTTCAGAATTTTTTAGTTTGATTTCAGAAATAATTACATAAGGAGTGTTTAAATTTATGGCTAACGAAATCGGAATTGATCTTGGCACTGCCAATACTATTATTTATCTCAAAGGAAAGGGCATTGTTGTTAATGAGCCAACTGTTGTTGCGGTTAGTCGTGCCAACGGAAAGGTTCTTTCAATAGGAAAGGAAGCAGGTGATATGCTTGGCAGAACACCTGTTGATATTTGTGCTGTAACACCTATAAAAGAAGGGGTTATAGCAAATTTTGATATTACTGTTTCAATGCTTAAGTATTTTATAAAAAAGGCTGTTTCAACATCCTTTATAAAGCCTAAGGCTGTTGTTTGCATTCCTTCTCATATAACCGACGTTGAAAAACGTGCAGTCAGAGATGCTGTTCTTGCGGCGGGTGTAAAGGATGTTTATCTTATTGAAAAATCAATGGCAGCTGCAATCGGTGCCGGTATTGCCGTTAATGCACCTGTTGGCTCAATGATTGTGGATATTGGTGGCGGAACCACAGAGATTGCTGTTGTTTCGCTGGGCGGAATTGTTGCAACTCAAAGCCTTAAAGTTGCAAGTCGTACTTTTGATAATGATATTATTCAGTTTATGAAGAAAAACCATAATCTTATTATCGGTAACATCACTGCGGATGAAATCAAGAGAGAAATAGGCTCTGCGTGTCCGTTGAAAGAAGAACTTTCAATGGAAATCAAGGGACGTGATCTTGTTTCGGGTCTTCCGAGACTTGCAACTGTTAAATCTGAAGAAATCAGAGAAGCAATGCAGGAAAGCCTTGCATCTATTATTGATGGAATTAAAGCTGTTCTTGAAAAGACACCTCCTGAACTTGCTGCCGATATTTTTGAATCTGGAATTGTTCTGACCGGTGGCGGTGCAATACTCAAAGGTCTTGGAAAGCTTATCAATGCTCACACGGGAATCCCGATTTATATTGCTGAATCACCTGCTGAGTGTGTTGCCATTGGTGCAGGAAAGACTCTTGATGAGGTTAAAACTATGCACACAATTCTTATTTCTGAATAATTTTTGAGAGGAGATACATCTTTGAGAAGGTTTTTTAAAAACAGATGTGTTCTCGGTTTTGTAATAATTGTTATTATATTCAGTGTAATTGTTGGAGTTGTAAATGCCAAGCATCCGGAAAACGGGTTGGGTGAAAATATTGTAAATGTTTTTGTTACACCTGTTCAAAAGTTTTTTACCTGGATTGGAAACGGAGTCTCGGATTTTTTTGGAAATTTCAGTGATAAAGACGATTTGAAAAAAGAAATTGCGCAACTGAAAAAGGAAAATGCTGACTTGAAAAATGAGTTGAGCAAATATGAAATTTCAGCTGTAGAAAATGAAGAATTCCGTGAACTTATGGAGCTTAAAGAAGCGTATCCGGAGCTTGAACTGAGTTATGCTGAGATTATTGCACGTGAACCTTCCAATTGGCATAATACATTCACAATAGATAAAGGTTCTGCTGACGGTTTGATTATTAATCAAATCGTGATTTCTGCTGAGAAACATCTTGTTGGCAGAATTTGTGAAGTCGGAACAACCTGGGCAAAGGTTGTGACAGTTAACGATCCTGAGCATGCAGTCGGAGCTGTTGTTTCCAGATCCGGTGAATACGGAGTTGTTGAAGGTGACTCCACAGGAACAATTGACGGAAGCTGCAAGCTTTCTTATATTTCCAAAAACTCGGATATTGTTGTTGGAGATATGGTGCTTACATCCGGGTTGGGAGGAATTTATCCTGAAGGAATTACAATCGGAACGGTCAAGGAAGTCAGACCGGACACACAGGGCACATCTCAGTATGCGATAATTTCTCCGGCTGCGAATATTGACAAAATCAGATCCGTATGCATCATAACACGTATTGAGTAAGATTGAAGGACAGAGTCTATGAAAATAACTGTACATGGAATATTTTTGATTTTATTTGCTGCAATTCAGGGAACCTGGATGACCGGGCTGGAGATTTGCGATGTTATTCCCAATCTTTTTCTGATATATGTAATCATAATCGGAACATTTTCAGGTAGATATGAGGCTGCTGCTGTTGGTTTCGCTTTTGGGATGATGTTGGATTTGGTTTCGGGAGATATTTGGGGTCTTTATGCCTTGCTTTCGATGATAATGGGATTTTGTGTTTCTCATTTTTGCAACAGAATACTTGGTGTAAAAAACGTTTTTCTTACACTGTTGATAGTTCTTGTTTGTTCATGGTTGATTGAAACGATATATTATTTGATTTCATTTATTTCGATAGAAAATATTGATTTTAAATATGCCGTTTTGGATGTTGTTCTGCCGGAGGGAATTTACAATACAATTATTGCGATTCCTGTATATTTTATAATAAAAAAACTGTCAAAGTTTTTATATGTTGATAAGGGTGAAATAATTGAATAAAAAAGATTTAAGACTTCGCCTGTTCTTTATGATGTTATTCCTAGGACTTTTTACCGTTCTTTGTGTGGTGCGTCTTTTTAATCTTCAGATTGTTCAGGGCGAAGAATACAGAGAAAAAGTTGTCAATAATCTTGTGCGTGCTTATCCTATAAAGGCTCCACGCGGCGAAATTCTTGACCGATATGGACGACCGATGGTTACAAACCGAATGGGGTATTATGTCCAGATTCAAAGTGTTGACAGAGAAAATTCCAAATTGAATAATACGCTTTTGAAGCTTATTGATATTTTTGAAACTTCTGATATAAAGTATGTTGATGAGTTCCCGATAAAAGGAAATCCATATTCTTTTTCGTTTGATAACGCAGAAGACTCTGATGATGCGGAAAAACAATGGAAAGAGAAAAACAAGATTGAAGAAGATTTAACTCCTGATGAAGTTATTGAGTTTTACAGAAAAAAGTTTGAACTTCCTGCAAATCTTGAATATGATGAGCTAAGAAACGTTGTTGCTGTGCGCTATACAATGGCTCAGAAGAATTTTAATGCATATAATCCCTACACATTTGCAATTGATGTTGAGATGGATACCGTTCAAAAAATAAAAGAACATTCCTATGAACTTACAGGAGTTAATATCGAAACAGAACCTGTTCGTGAATATGTATACGGGACTATGGCGGCTCATTTGCTTGGTCGCACCGGTATTATCTATGAAGATGAATATGAACAGCTTAAAAGCAGTGGCTATGGTATGAATGATATCATAGGAAAAGATGGAATTGAAAAAGTGCTCGAAAAATACCTTAAGGGTAAAGACGGTTACAAACAGGTTGAGCAAACCAGATCGGGTTCCATTTCCCAGACTTTGAATGTTCATCCTGCCGAAACGGATTATTATGCTGTTTTAACCATTGATTCTGAGCTTCAGAGAGTAGCGGAGGAGTCTCTTGCTGAAAATATTGAAGCAACAAGAAATGAAAGGGGCTATGACTGTTTCAGCGGTGCTGCTGTTGCTGTTGAAATATCATCAGGTGAAGTTCTTACTATGGCTTCTCTTCCGGGTTATAATCCATCGGAATATACAAAGTATTATGAGGAATTGCTGAATGATCCGCACAAACCCTTGTTTAACCGTGCACTTAGCGGAGCGTATACTCCCGGCTCAACCTTTAAACCGCTGACGTCCATTGCGGCTCTGGAAGAAGGGATTATTACTCCCACAACATATATTGAAGACCAGGGTGTTTATCGTTATTATGCACCGTCATACCAGCCTACCTGTCTTATATGGAAAAACACCGGGGCTACACACGGTTCGATAAATGTTTCCCAAGCTATTGGTGTCTCCTGCAACTATTTTTATTATGATGTTGGTCGCAGAGTTGGTATTGATAAAATTGCTCAGTATGCAAAAGCCTTTGGACTTGGTCAGCCAACCGGTATCGAACTTTCTGAGTCGTCAGGAATTATTGCCGGTCCGGAATACCGTGAATCTATTAATCAAGAATGGTATCCCGGCGATACTTTGCAGGCGGCAATTGGACAGTCTGATAATATGTACACTCCGGCACAGCTTGCAAGTTATGTTTCTACAATTCTTAATAACGGTGACAGATATGCATTACATCTTGTTAAAGATATCAGGAGCTATAAGACCGGCGAAGCAGTGTATTCTTATGAACCGGTTGTTCTTTCGGAAATTGAGGTTAGTGAAGAAACTATAGCTGCTGTAAAAGATGGTATGAGAAGAGTTACGGAGGACGGAACTGCAAAAGCTGTTTTTGAAGAATTCCCCATTGCTGTTGGCGGTAAAACAGGTACGGCTGAAGTAGGACAGGGAAGTGATAACGTTCTTTTTGTCGGTTTTGCACCATATGATAATCCTCAGATTGCTGTTGCAGTTGTTCTTGAACACGGTGCAACAAGCCGTTATGCAGCTCAGGTTGCCAGAGATATGTTTGAACATTATCTTGGTGTTAATAAAAATATAGACGAAATAAACGGAGTAAACACACTTTTAAGATAGACTGAAGAAAGAGGTACGTTTTATGAGTAAGAAAGAAAAGGTTGTTTTGAAATTATACAAGGAAGGTATGGTTGTTTATATAAACAAAAAGCTTTCTTTTGATGAATTGAAAGAGCTTGTTGTTGAAAAATTCAAAGAATCCGAAAACTTTTTCAAAGGATTGACGCTTCGGGTTGGTTTTAGCGGCATTGAACTCAAAAAAGAGGAATATGATGAGCTTATTTCTGCTGTTTCGGAAGTTCTGGGCTGCAAAGCAGTTTTGTGGGAGAATCCCGAACCTATTGAAATGACAACCGAGGAAAAATTGAATCATGATCTTTCAGGTGAGCAGATTCTTAGCAATGCATTCAAAATTGAGCTTGCAGACGAGCATACAAAGTTCTATACCCGAACAATCCGTTCAGGTCAACTGCTTGAATCTGATGGAAATATTGTTGTTGTGGGTGATGTTAACCCCGGTGCCGAATTGGTTGCAACAGGAAATATTGTTGTTATGGGTACAATAAAGGGAACCGTTCACGCGGGAGCGAAAGGCAATAGGGAAGCTGTTGTTGTGGCTCTTAACTTATCCCCCATTCAGCTGAGAATTGCAAATGTGATTGCCCGTTCTCCTGATTATGATGTTGACCGCGGAGTTGTTCCTGAAATTGCGTATATTCGTGATGAAAAAATTTTTATTGAAGATTTTTTACAAAAACGCAAATAATATTTTGACATTTCGTGCGTTTTGTGCTAATATGAGATAAATAGTATTTATGAAAGTATTTTGGAGGTCTTTAAATGGCAGAAGTAATAGTTATAACATCCGGTAAGGGTGGTGTTGGAAAAACAACAACAACTGCAAACCTGGGTGTTGGTCTCTCCAAGCTTGGCAAAAGGGTTATTATGATTGATACAGATATCGGTCTCAGAAACCTTGATGTTGTTCTTGGACTTGAAAATAGAATTGTTTATGATCTTGTTGACGTTGTAACCGGAGTTTGTGAACCTAAAAAAGCTGCGATAAAAGATAAAAGATATGAAGGTCTTTTCCTGATTCCTGCTGCTCAGACAAAGGATAAGGATGCTGTCAGTGTTGATCAGATGAAAGATCTTTGTGAAAAACTTAAAGAAGAGTATGATTTCATTCTTATCGACTGCCCTGCAGGTATTGAACAAGGTTTCAAAAATGCAATTGCCGGTGCGGATAAGGCTTTGATTGTTACAACTCCTGAAGTTTCAGCTGTTCGTGATGCTGACAGAATTGTAGGTCTTCTTGAAGCAAATGGAATTGACGATCACTATGCGTTGATTAACAGAATTCGTCCTGATATGGTTAAACGTGGAGATATGCTTAGTGTTGATGATGTTATTGAAGTTCTCAACATTGATCTCATAGGTATCGTTCCTGATGATCAGGATATTATTGTTTCAACAAACAAGGGTGAACCTGCGGTTACAAATCCCAAGTCACTTGCGGGTCAGGGTTACAGAAATATTACTGAAAGACTCAACGGAAATAATGTTCCTCTTATGGATCTTGATGGAAATTCCTTCTTTGGTCGCATAAAGAAGTTCTTTGGAAAGAAGTAATTCTGTTTTTGTATAATTCAGCGAGATAGGAGATTAAATAAATGCTTGATTTGTCCAGGATTTTTGGTAGAAAAAATCGGTCAAAGGATACAGCGAAAGACAGACTCAAACTTGTTCTTGTACATGACAGAGCAAATGTATCCCCCGAGTTCTTACAAAAAATAAAAGATGAAATAATGCAAGTTCTTGCAAAATATGTGGATGTTAATGACGGCGAACTTGATATAAACATTACAACCGCTCAGAGCGAAGACGGAACTTCAACTGTTCCTGCAATAACCGCAAACATTCCCATCAAAAGTATAAAACATAAATAGTTCATTTATATAAAAGGAGGTCGAAGCGTTGAATATAGCATTGATTGCGCATGACAAGAAAAAAGAACTGATGGTTGACTTCTGTATTGCATATAAGGGAATTCTCAGCAAACACAATCTTTGTGCCACCGGCACAACGGGAAGTCTTATCATCGAAGCAACCGGTATGAATGTCAATTTGTTTTTATCCGGTCCCCAGGGCGGAGATCAACAGATAGGTGCACGTATTGCATATAATGAAATAGATTTGGTGTTGTTCTTCCGTGATCCGCTTACAGCGCAGCCGCATGAACCTGATGTTTCGGCTCTTTTTAGATTATGTGATGTTCACAATATCCCCCTTGCCACAAATAGTGCAACAGCAGAGGTTATGATTCGCGGTCTTGAACGCGGAGATCTTGCATGGCGTGATATTGTCAACCCCAAGAATTCAAGATAGTATTATTTTAAATTCATAAGCCACAGTATTCGTATGTGTTTTACGGATGTGTGGCTTATTTAACGGCAATTAACAGTTTAGGAGATGACTGATTTTTTATGCTTATTGATAATATATTGACGGTGAGCACCCAGGTTGGCATACTTTTCATTCTTGTTTTTGTTGGTTTTTTTGCTAATAAAATTAAGATGTTTTCGTCAAACACAATAAAAGAAATTACAAATTTTGTGTTATACATTGTTTGTCCGTGCACAATAGTTAATTCCTATTGCCGTGAATTCGATGCTGATATGCTAAGACTTTTCCTGATTACATTATCAGCTGCAATTGTGTCATTTGTTGTATATGGCTTTATCGCACATCTGATAATCAGAGACAGGGACAAAGCACGTCAGAGTTTACTTCGTTTCGGTGCGGTTTTTTCCAATGCAGGCTTTATGGCATTTCCGTTGCTACAGGCGATTTTGGGAGATATTGGTCTGTTTTTTGGTGCGGCTTATACGTCTATATTTAATATTGTAGTGTGGACATACGGAAAGATTCTCATTGGCGGAACGGTTAAAGATATCACTCTTAAAAGTGTTTTTGTTAATCCGGGTGTAATTGCTACGGTTATTGGTGTGATAGTTTTCGTTTGCTCCGTTACATTTCCGCCTGTTGTCAAAAAGCCTATGGAATATCTGGCTTCCTTGAACACCCCTCTGCCAATGTTTGTTTTGGGATTTCAGCTTGCAAATTCGAGGTTTAATATCAGGGGCGTTGCTGTATACGTTTCTCTTTTTATGAAACACTTGCTTATGCCTGCCTTAATGATGCTGGGATTATACTTATGCGGAATAACAGGAGATGTTCTTGTTGCAATGGTCATTTCTGTTGCCGCTCCAAGTGCTACTATGACATCTATGTTTGCTGAAAAATTTAATCCGCAGACAACTTCATTTGCGGCGTCATATGTATCAGTCAGTATGATTCTTTCGATTATAACCATGCCGGTTATGATTGGTATTGCAATGATTTTGTGAAGAAAAGGAACTTGTATCAATGAATGGTTTTGATTTTACTGTGAAAATTCCCAATATACAGTTTGGTGAATTTGATTTTGGTGATAAAGAAAACAGCAGTACTTTTGTTTTGTCGCTGAAGAATGTATTGGATAAGGATTATTTCGCATATAAGAACAGCTTGATGAAAGAAGGTTTTTCTGTTTTTGAGAGCCGAGTTTTCGGTGAGAATTATTTTACCGCTTTAAAAAAGTCAGATGATGCTGTTTTTATTACATACTATCCTTCTGTATCTGAAATGCGTATTGTAACGGAAAAGAATTCTGCATATATATTTTATTCGGATAATCCGGGTGTTCCTTGTGTTTCTTCGAATATAACCCAGATTAATCTTCTTGATTATGGAATTTCATATGCAATAAGATTGGCTGACGGAAGGTTTATTATATTTGACGGTGGTTGGGATTGGGATTGCGACACAGACGAACTTATGAAGGTTCTGAACGAAAACTCAATAGCCGAAAAGCCTGTAATTGCCGCATGGATTCTCACTCATCAGCACAGTGACCACTTTTGGGCATTCAATACGTTTTGCAAGAAGTACGGAAATAATGTCGAAATTGAAAAAGTTCTTTTGAATTTTGCAGAACCGACACCTGAATTTGTTGAAAAGTATCCCGGAGCATTTTTGAAACCAGCCAGAGGAGATTATTTTGATTTTACCACAGACCTTTTTGGGTATATAAAGGAAAGTGGTGCAGATGTATACTGTCCTCATTCAGGTCAAACGTATCAGATTGGAAATGCTTTCTGTGAGATTCTTTCATCACCTGATGATACTTGCAGAACACCTGTCAACGACGTAAATCCTTTGTCGTTGATGATTAAAATGACAATTGAAGGGCAGACTATTCTTTGGTGTGCCGACGGTTATTTTAAACCGGCAAAGCTTGCAGAAAGATATGGTACATATCTGAAGTCGGATATTATGCAGTTGCCCCATCATGGGTTTGTTGGGGGAACTTCTGAAGGCTATGACCTTATTAATCCACGTGTTGTTTTGGCACCAACATTTGATGATGATGCATTTGTATATATTAATATTCATAAAGAAGATAATTGGCATTTGTGTACTGAAATGAATGTGGAGGAGTATATCTGCGGAAAGAAGTATAACGGATGCAACCACACCATTTCACTTCCGTATACACCTAACCCAAATGGACGAGAAAAGCTTGCTGATATGGTAAAAGACGGGCTTGGATTTTGTGGTGCACGGGTTTGGTACTTTGACGGACTTATTCTTGAAGAAAACAAGGATTGCATGCTTAACATTATAAGATCTTGCCGTGCGTTTGATGTTTATGTGGATTTCATCTTTGAAAATCCGAACTTTGGTGCAACTGCAGTCAAGGTTGATATTTCAAAAAGTTCTTTGACAAGATTTAACTTAAAGGGAATAGATATTGTTAAGAACAATCCGGTTCAATATGAACGGACATTCTGGAAAAAGAGTGATATTCCAATGGGAGTTCCTTTTGCAATACGTGTTTATGCAAACACTCCGTTTGTTGCAAGCTGTGACAGCGGTAAAGAAATATATCATTATTAAAGGAGTTATGTGTTATGGCTAAATTTGATATTCCGAAGTTTAATGCAGGAACTGTTGAGTATGTGGAGAATAATGGTGACTTTACAGTAACAAAAGTTGCAGAAATTACAAAAGAAGAACATGAAGCATATCTTGAATTGCTGAAAAAAGATGGTTTCAAGGAAACGGAAATGCTTTTCTACGGAGGAAGTCCTTTTCGAACTTTGATTAAGGATGACAATGCCGTTTTTGTAAGTTATTACGGACAGTGGAAGGCGATGTTTGTTAAACAAAGCGGCAAAATGGAGCATTACAATACAAACTTTGATATTCCCGAAATAGATTTTGGTATTGTTGAGTGTGCAGAAAAAGAAAATTATGAAGCATCTGCAATTGCTGTAGTTAAAGTGACAGAAGATAATTGTAATACATATGCAGAAGAAGTTGAAAAAGCCGGCTTTAAGGT
>JAZNLK010000033.1:0-4177 GCA_045579055.1 Clostridia bacterium | reverse complement strand
CATTGAATATTTTAACGAGAAAAAGGCGGTTGATGTGCTGATTATAGGCAGGGGCGGAGGTTCAATAGAAGATCTGTGGGCATTTAATGAAGAAATTCTTGCCAGAACAATTTTCAAAAGCGAAATTCCAATAATATCTGCAGTTGGACACGAAACCGATTTTACAATTTCGGATTTTGTTGCCGATTTACGTGCACCGACACCTTCGGCGGCGGCAGAGCTTGCGGTTCCTTCGGCGGATGAGCTTGCTGAAAGATGCTATATGTTGCGAACGAGACTGAAAAACGCAGCGTTGAAGACTTTGGAAAAACGAAGGCTTCAGCTTGATGTTTATTCTGACAAGCAGGTACTCAGAGACCCTTTGTTTAAAATATCAGAAAAGGGTATGCAGCTAGACAGTGTTTACCGAATGTTTGAAAATGCCGCAAAAAATGCTATGAATGAAAAAAAGCAAAGCTTTGAATTGGCAGTATCCCAGCTTGAAGGGCTAAGTCCGCTGAATACATTGAAACGAGGTTTTTCTGTTACAAAGACAGAGAACGGTCGGGTTTTGCGAACGGTTAAGGACGCAAAAAGCGGCGATAATATTACTGTTGTGGTTTCGGATGGCAAAATTTATGCCGAGGTGAAGTAGGAGGAAAATATGGCTGAAAACAAGATGAGTTTTGAAGATAGTCTTAAAGAACTTGAGAGTATTGTCAGAAAACTGGAGAGCGGAGATGCATCTCTTGATGAAATGCTTGAGCTTTTTGAACAGGGAATTGCGAGAACAAAAGAATGTAACGTTCAGTTAAGGAATGCAGAGCAGAAAATCAGTATTTTGATGAAGGACGCTTCCGGTGAAATACAAGAGAAACCTTTTGATGTGGAGTAACGAAAAAATGGAGTTTGAGAAACAACTGAAAAAATATATAAATGAAGTAAATAGTGAGTTGGAAAAAGTCTTTTGTGAAAAAGACTGCCTTCAGCACATTGTATATGATGCGATGCGGTACAGCATAATGGCCGGAGGAAAACGTCTTCGACCGGTTCTGAGTCTTGCGACTTGTGATATGTTGGGTGGATGCACGGAGGACGCGTTGCGTTTTGGTGTTGCTGTTGAGCATATCCATACATATTCGCTTATTCACGATGACCTTCCTTGTATGGATAATGATGATTTGAGGCGTGGTCTGCCAACCTGTCACAAAAAATTTGGTGAAGCAAATGCTTTGCTTGCCGGTGACGGATTGCTTACGGGAACTTTTGAATATCTTGCGGATTTCAGCAAATATCGGAAAGTATCGCCGGAAACAGTTGTCAGGGTTATATTTGAGATTGCCAAGGCTGCAGGCTGTGATGGAATGATAGGCGGTCAGGTGGTGGATCTTGAGTGTGAAGGAAAATCCGGTGTAACCAAGGAAACACTTAATTATCTTTATCAGAGAAAAACGGGCGCATTAATCAGAGTTTCAGCGGTGGCAGGTGCGATAGCGGCAGGTGCATCGGAGGAAGATGTTTTGATAATCGGTGAGTTTGCTCAAAAGCTTGGTCTTGCATTCCAGATTCAGGATGACATTCTTGACTGTATTGGTGATGAAAGCGTTCTGGGAAAGCCAATCGGTAGCGATGCTGAAAATGAAAAAACCACTTATGTTACACTTTTAGGACTGGATGAAGCAAAGAAAAAAGCAGATGAAATAACAAATGATGCAATTGCGTTACTTGATAAATTTGGGGAAAAATCAGAATTTATGAAAAAACTTGCATTATACCTTCTTGACAGAAAGAACTAAAAAGGTATATAATAAATGATTAGTAAACAACACAAGCATTATTTTGTGTTTATATAATATTGAAGAAAGGAATGTGTTAAGATGATTAATGTAACACTAAAGAGCGGAGACGCAAAAAGCTTCGAAAAAGGCACAAGCCTTATCGAAATGGCAAAGGCTATCAGCGAAGGCCTTGCACGTGTAATTCTTGCAGGAGAGGTTGACGGGGTTGTATACGGCCTTGATTACGCACCTGAAACAGATTGCACAGTGAACTTCCTTACATTTGATGACGAAGAAGGAAAGAAGGTTTACCGCCACACCACATCGCACATTCTGGCACAGGCAGTAAAGAGAGTTTATCCCAATGCGAAGCTTGCAATTGGTCCTGCAATTGATGACGGTTTCTATTATGACTTTGATTTTGAAACACCTATTACCAATTCTGACCTTGAAAAACTTGAAGCTGAAATGAAGAAGATTATAAAGGAAGATTTGAAGCTGGAAAGATTTGAACTTCCCAGAGTAGAAGCTCTCAAGTTAATGGAAGAAAAGGGTGAACCATACAAGGTTGAGCTTATCAACGACCTGCCCGAGGATGCGGTTATATCATTTTATAAGCAGGGAGATTTTGTTGACCTTTGTGCAGGTCCTCATCTTTTGTCAACAGGCAAAATTAAGGCTATAAAACTTCAGTATACCGCAGGTGCATATTGGAGAGGTAATGAAAACAACAAGATGCTCACAAGAATTTACGGTACTGCTTTCTCTAAGAAGGCTGACCTTGATGAGCATCTCGAAAGATTGGAAGAAGCAAAGAAGAGAGACCATAACAAGCTTGGTCGTGAACTTGAGATTTTCACAACAGTTGACAGCATTGGTCAGGGTCTGCCCATTCTCCTTCCCAAGGGGGCAAAGATAATCCAGATTCTTCAGAGATTTGTTGAAGACCATGAAGATAAGAATGGTTGGGTTAGAACCAAAACTCCTTATATGGCAAAGAGCGACCTGTATAAGATTTCGGGACACTGGGATCATTATCAGGATGGTATGTTTGTTATGGGCGATGAGGAAAAGGACAAGGAAGTGTTTGCACTTCGTCCTATGACCTGTCCGTTCCAGTATCAGGCATACCTCAACAGAATGAGAAGTTATCGTGACCTTCCTTTGAGATATGGTGAAACATCAACACTTTTCAGAAACGAGGCATCCGGCGAAATGCACGGTCTTATTCGTGTTCGTCAGTTCACTATTTCTGAAGGCCATTTGATGTGCCGCCCCGACCAGTTGGAGGATGAATTCAAGAAGTGTCTTGAAATGGCAATCTATATGCTCAAGACTCTTGGACTTTACGAAGATGTATCATACAGATTCTCTCAATGGGATCCGGATGACAAAGAAAAGTATATTGGAACAGAAGAACAGTGGAACGAGGCTCAGGACACAATGAAGAAGATTCTTGACCATCTTGAACTTCCTTATAAGATAGGTATCGGTGAAGCTGCGTTCTACGGTCCGAAGCTTGATATTCAGATTAAGAATGTATTTGGCAAGGAAGACACCCTTATTACAATTCAGATTGACCAGATGCTGGCTGAAAAATTTGGTATGGAATATATTGATAAGGATGGAAGCAAAAAGAATCCCTATATAATCCACAGAACATCAATAGGTTGCTACGAGAGAACACTTGCGCTTCTGATTGAAAAGTATGCAGGTGCGTTCCCGGCTTGGCTTGCTC
Organism: Clostridia bacterium; assembly: GCA_045579055.1. Classification (GTDB taxonomy): domain Bacteria; phylum Bacillota; class Clostridia; order Monoglobales; family Monoglobaceae; genus SIG440. The sequence continues at coordinate 682 of JAZNLK010000033.1, read as the reverse complement.
CTACTCAGGTTAAGATTCTGCCCATTTCTGAAAACTACCGTGATTATGCGGACACAGTGTATGACAAGCTGAAAGAAGCAGGCTTCCGTGTTGAAGTTGATGACAGAAACGAAAAAATCGGCTACAAGATTCGTGAAGCTCAGCTGGAGAAGATTCCGTATATGATTATTGCTGGTGAAAAGGAAATGAACGAGGGAACAGTATCTGTTCGTTCCAGAAAGAACGGTGACCTTGGTGCAATGTCTATTGATGAATTTGTCAAAATGCTGGCAGAGGAAGTTGAAAACAAGGTTATTTGATTACGATAACAAACAATAAAAACTGCGGTGTGTCGGGCTTTTTCGATGCACCGCAAATTTTTTTAAAAAATTTAAAAAAAAGTGTTGACAAATGAAAAACTTTGTGGTAATATAAACGAGTTGTGCCGAACAAGGCGATGAGTTAAAAAAGTTTTTGAAAAAAATTAAAAAAATTCAAAAAAAGTATTGACAAATGTCTTTTGGTATGATATATTAGATAGGCTCCTCGCAAAGAGGAAGCGGTGATGTTTGAAAAGTACACAGTGAGAAAAGCGGTAATATGAAGTACGAGTACGTACAGTATTACGACAATTGCACAAGGTTTATTGACCTTGTCAATTCCTTAAATGAAAAGTTTTAGCGAACTTTACAAAAACGTTAGT
>JAZNLK010000032.1:0-6098 GCA_045579055.1 Clostridia bacterium | reverse complement strand
TACAGCATAATAATCGGAATATTATTTTTTATAAGAGGCTCCATATTATCAATGGGACTTTGCCTGAAATTCACTATCGTGGATTTATTAACTCCGAAAGTTGAAGCTATATCTTTCCAGCACACATCCACAGTCTCTTGTTTCAACATTCCGAGTCCTGCCATACTTAAAATATTAAGAACCGGTGCATCAATATACAAAGCCGCACACAATTCCGGATGAGCCTCCGCTAAACGTGTTGCCTGCAATCCCCCAAGACTTATGCCTTCAATGACACATTTTTCACTTAACTTCAATTCTTCCGCACAACACTTTATAAATACAGCCATTATTTCAATTTCTTCATCAGGTGCCCAACCACTGAAATTACCTATATGTATCAGGTGATATCCCCGTTCAAGCATGGCAATATCAAACCCCGGAAAAGCATCAAGATATTCTGTTTTCAGGAGTATCTTTCCGTTGGCAACCCCTTTCGGAAATATGATTGTCGCATTTCTGTCCTTAAAAGTAAACTTTTTTGTATCAAATCCATTCCACATAAAATAACCTCCTGTACATTAAAAAAACTTTTTGTCCTGTTTATAACCGAATCAAACATAACGGCTGATAATCTCATCCTGAGATATACCGTCCATCTGCACAAACTGTATGCTGTAACCTCCCACACGCACGGTCAGGTCTCCGTGACGTTCGGGATGAATCTTTGCATCAAGCAAATCTTCCTTATTTGCAGTTGTTATCTGTGCCATACAACCACCATTCGCAAGGAATGAACGAAGAACACCGGATATATTATGCCGAAGTTCAGCGGTTTCAAGCATTTTGGTGGTCAAAATAACATTCAAGGTTGTACCCCCGACACCTTTATACAATGGAAGCTTTGCAACAGAGTTGAGCATTGCAGTAAGACCGTTTTTATCAGTACCCGGCCGTGGTCCCATAGTATTACCCAAGGGTTCTCCTGCAAAACAACCATCAGGAAGGGCACCCATTGACTTACCGAAGCTGATTCCCCCTGTCAGGAGAGAGCAAGCACCTGTATACACGCCACCTCGTCCCGTTTCGTATTTGCCGATTTCCGTCCAGTATAATTCAAGAATTCGTGTTGCAAGTGCATCAACTTCGTCATTATCGTTGCCGAACTTCGGCGCACCATTGAGAAGCATCTGCCTTTCTCTCTCAAATCCTCTGAAATTTGCTTTCAGCATTTCAAGAAGCTGTTTTTTTGTCAACTTCTTTTCATCAAATATAAATTTCTTCATTGCAACCATCGAGTTTGCAGTTGCGGCAAGACCTGCTGTTTCAATGACACCGTAGCCATAAATCGGACCTCCCGCATCGTGAGAAATCCCCTTTTCAAGACATCCATCGGTAAAAAGACCTTTCAGCAGCTTTGAATGGTTTGCAGCTCTGCACTCCTGCCCCTTGCGGCAAAGGTACAAGTGAATCTGCGTAAAATATCTCATTTGCTCAACATAACCTTCAAAAAACTCCTCAAAGGTTTCGCATTCTTCAAAAGGTTTCGTGACAGGTCCAAGCTGATAATCGGGATTCACCGGGGACTTGCCTCCAAGGATAGCAACTTCAAAAACTTTCGCCAGATTAAATGAACCATCTTCACAACCGGTGTTGCACTTGCCGGGAATTTCAATTTCCTGACATCCAAGTGTTGCATAATTTCTTGCATCTTCAAGGGTAACACCAAGCTTTAGAAGACCCGGAATAACCGTTGTATCGCTGACAACCGTAGGGTCGCACATTCCTTCTGACCATATTTTCATCATGAGATCTGTCAGTTCCACAGGAGTATCTTCCGCTATACGCACAACCATACGCGGATGCGAATCATGAATATTTCGAAGAACCTGCAAAAACAGATAGGAAAGCTCGTTGGTTGCATCCTTCCCGTTTTCAGGATGACACCCACCCAGAGTAGAATTGTGAGAGCCGCACTCCCAGATTTTGAACATAAACGATGTTATAGACTCCTCAACAGAAATCACATCTCCATTTTCCTTTGAATATTCATAAAATGGCAAAAAGAACTGATCAACACGCCCGATGCAGTCCACCCAATCCCACAAAGAGAGAACCCACGCAAGCTGAACTGCCTGATAAAGTGTTTTGGGCTTCTTGTGGGCAACATATGCACAATTTTCGGAAATTTCTTCGTAATAACGTTTTTGTGTGAGGTCTTCTTCCGCTACCGCAAGCTCCTTTGCATATGCCGCATACTTTTCAAGATGTGCAATCATACCTCGTGCAAGAATTCTGTTTGCCTCATAGAAATCCGCTGTTTCCTGATCTTTCACGTTAACTGCCGCATATTTATCTATAGTTTCAAGCATTCCGTCAAGTCCGTTTGTCAAGAGAGTTACGTAATTTGGAATAGTGTGTCCCTGATATCCGCCTGCCCAAAACATATGGTTTCGGCATAACTCATTATATTTTTCTTCACCTATCAAATCTCTGCCTGCCTGATGCATATGTTCAAGCGAAAGCGGTGTCATACGTGACTCCATAGCCTTAATTCGGACTTTTTCACCTTCCACATCCTGAAATCCCCGATTTTCGGAAACACTATCCATATGAAATTCGATGCCCCAGCTGAAATGCTCCATAATGGGATATGTGGGACGTGTGATACCAACAACCGCTTCATGGGGATAGATTACACAAGGCATATCAATCCATGAACGCACAATGGCATTTGCAAGCGCTATTACATAGGGAGTATCGGGCATTTCCTCAAAAACATCTGCAAATGGATTTTTACCCTCCACGGGAATCGGGTCAATATTAGTGAACTCACGAGGGTCACGAGGACGAAGCCGTGCACGAACCCCCTCCTCAACCTTCCTGAAACGCTCTGTAAACTGTAGTTTATCATCAATATTTTTATACATAGCAACCTCCATAAAATGTTGTCATTTCACCTTTACAACAATTTGTGTTCCGCAAAGTTTTTGTAATCGGTCAGCAAAATCTCTGACATACTCCTTGTCAGGAACCTCTGCCTCGTAGGCAGGTCTAATTCCCAACTGTCCCGCTTTTGAAATTCCAAGGCGGTGATAGGGTTCAATATGAATTTCCGAAACAGAGTCAGAATTCAAAAGAGAAACCCTCGCAATCCCTTCAAGATGTGTTTGTGTTCCGTTGATATCCGGAATCAAAGGACAGCGAAGAATCACCGTCTTCCGAAGGCTGTTCAAAAGGCTCAGGTTATGTAAAATCGGTTGTTGAGACACTCCACAATACTTTCTGTGTTCTTCATCACCTGTGATTTTATAGTCAAATAAAAAAACATCTGTATACAATGCCATTTCCCGCAAAATCTCTGAATCGCCAAAACCCGAGGTTTCAACGCAGGTATGAATTTTCTGTTTTTTCACCGCTTTCAGCAGTTCAACAGAAAATCTCCCATGCATCAAAGGTTCACCTCCCGAAAGAGTCAAACCTCCTCCACTGTCACGATAAACAGCAACATCCCGCATAACTGTGTCCACAACCTCATCCACCGTCATTTCGGTCCCCTGAACGGTCAAGGCAAGGCTGAAGCAAGCCTTTGCACATTCACCGCATGAAATGCAGCTTGTTCTGTCAAAAAAGTGAAACCTGTCTTTTATTTCATGACAGTTCTTTTTACAAACTTCCCCACAGGCACCGCATCCGATACAACGGTCTTCGTTATACATAATCTGCGGTTCACTCAAAAGGCCTTCGGGATTATGACACCAAACACAACTAAGAGGACAGCCCTTTAGAAAAACTACTGTCCGCACTCCCGGGCCATCAAACAATGAAAATCTTTGAATATTGAAAACCTTGCTCATTGCACCACCTTCCAAAGCAAATTTCCATAAAAATGGATTAAGACAAATCAACATCACACTTTATGCTTTTACCATACCGAAAACAAGCCATATTGTCAATGACAGCATTTGTCTTCTTTTTCCCAAAAAGTGGTTTTTTCTTTACAAAACTCAAAACATCTGTTAAAATGATAGCATCTTTTACACGGAGGGATAAAAATGATTTTCCACACTCCTCTTTCTGCCAAGGAACTATACGACATCCGCATCTGGCAATGCACAGACTTTGCCCGGCATTGGCACAGCAACACCGAAGTATATATTTGCCTGCAAGGTCAGATGAAAATTGATATTGAAGGAACGCTGTACCATCTGAACAAGGATGATGCGGTGTTTGTTTTCGGCAATGAAGCTCACGAAATTTTTTGTAACGAACCAAATACTTTGGTAGTGCTGATTGGCTTCGGCTATGCAGTTTTGGGCAACAATTACAACCATATACAAAATCTTACTCTGACTGCTCCTTTTTTCAACCTGAAAGACAGCAAAGTTTCTCCACAAATACTCCAACCGCTCAGAAGTATTATTGAAATTCTGCTTCATCCCGAAGATGAGGGCTTTCTGGATGACTGGAAAATCCGCAGTTGCATATATGCTATTGCAACATATATGTTCCAAAACAAGCAAAACTCTCCTATTGCCACGAACCGTTTGTTGCGTACAAAGCATCTTGAAAAGATGTTTGGAATACTGCAATATATTAGTGAACATTTTCGTGAAAATATCACAGTCGAACAAGCCTCCACCTTTGTCGGATATGACAGATCATATTTCTGTAAACAGTTTTTTAATGCCACCGGTATGACTTTCCACCGATATTTGAATCATTATCGTATCTCCAAAGCCTGCCATCTGCTGACTGATGCACGTTTACCTCTTTCTGCAATTGCGGAAAAATGCGGCTTTGCTTCTCAAAAAAATCTGAGTCGACTGTTCCGTGATATACTGGGAATTACCCCGACCCAATACCGAAATCTTCCGCAGGAAGAAAAAAACCATTTGAAAACAATCAAAAATATATTTGAGTAATATAAAGAGAGGTGTCGCAAAACGACACCTCTCTTCAATCAACAATAGTTGCACCGCTTATTTAATCGGTTTCAACATTTACATATTGGGTATTATAGTCGGTCATTACCCTTTTTGTCATAAATGCAGTTTTTGCAGTATACTCAAAATCCGCATCCGAGTTGACTATATCTCCCAAACCCGAAATTTCCGTTATGCCCTCATCAAAAGTCGCTGTTTGCAGACACGTCCTTGTTTTCATAAATTCTTATGTTATCAATTCTGTATTCAAGACCTGCCGCTCCGTAGTTAACATCCGTGCCCTGAGCATGGGTGCGAATCAAAAAGGTTCCTGTGGCATCTTCACGAAAACCGCAGTCATAATAACCCTTATACTTGTGTGCATTGTCGCCCACCTGGTTTTCATACTCTGCCTCAACCGCTGTTTCACCGTTAACCGAAACCATTGCATTTGAGAAGATATTTTTTGCACTTGCTGTCTCATCAGCATAGAATTTATAGGCTCGTGTTTCACCGACAGCCATATCGTCTATGCGGAACGTGATACCATAAGAATAATACGTATCGTAGTACTGCCAGTCTTCACGTCTTGCAGCAAACAAAAGATTGTATGGGGTCTGACCGTCTGATGCTGTAACTGTACCGCTAACCTTAGTGATGTCAAATTCCACAGTGTACTTTTGAGCATCAAAATCACATTCAATTTCGCCAACCCGCATATATCCTACCGCACCGTTGGTAGCCGGTACTATTTTCAAAGCACCGTTTTCAACAGAAGGATGCGGATAGCCGACAGCCCCACCTGTGGCGTTTGTAAAATCGGTTACCCCACTCTCCGAAAAATCCTGATAATAAATGTATACATCAGTAACCTCCGAATCATCAGATACTCCCTCAGGTACTATGCATACAGCTTCAACCACAGCTTTTGAGTTCTCATCCCAGATGAACGCCTTGAAGTATGCGGCACCTTCCGCTCCACTAAGACTAAGTTCCGTTCCGTTGCTGTCAAAATCTGCAAATGTTGCAGCAAGCATTCTATCGGTTTCATCGTATGCACCCATGTAGACTCTGCTTGCTGAAACCGACTTGTCTGCTGTAACCTTAAACTTCCATTTCGAATCGCCTTTTTCAATAATCGCAACCTCCGTGGAAGTCGATGAAACTGTCACCGTGCACGTATCACTTTTGCCG
>JAZNLK010000031.1:0-10899 GCA_045579055.1 Clostridia bacterium | reverse complement strand
GAAGTTTTGCCTCCTCCGGGTTTGACAAAAAACCACATTCAATCAAAGCACTTGGGATATTATTATCTCTGAGTACAAATATGCTGTCACCTGTTGCTTTGGCAACCCTTGTGTTTCCATCCTTCAACATATCCTTGACCTCTTGCTGAATTGATTCCGCAAGGCTATTGTTTTCATCGGAGTCATCATCATAAAACACCTGTGCGCCACGGTACTCAGACTGTTCAAACTTGTTCATATGGATACTTATAAAAACATCTGCAACATACTTCTCTATATCCGCTTTGCGCATCTGCAAATCGGATTTTTTTTGCGTTGTCCCCTGCGAACGGTTCGGGTCGGCCGTGTCGGTGTCCGACTCACGTGTCATATACGCAGCACCGCCTGCCCCCTCCACGTATTCTTTCAGGAATTTAGCCACCTGAAGATTTATGTCCTTTTCCACCGCTCCGTTTGCCGACGCTCCGGCATCGAAGCCACCGTGCCCCGGATCAATCAACACTGTTTTTCCCTCCAACGCAGATGCAGAAACCGACTTCACAGATGTTTCCTGAAAATATTCACCCATTGCGGTTGCCGCAAAAACAATAGCCGCCACAGCCAGTGTTGCAAGAACTCTTTTCATATGAATAACTCTGAATGTCATATCATCACCTCTGTGAATGTTTATGACACGCATAGGCTAAATATTCTTTCAACAGAAGTTAAGGGACGGCTTTGTAATTCAATGTCATCAAGTTAAGTATAATACAAAGGATGTCATTCTGAGCGAGCCATAGGCGAAGTCGAAGAATCTTAATTTTGAGAAAGATTCTTCACTACGTTCAGAATGACAAATTGCTTAACTTAATGCCATTGCTTTGTATCCGTCCCTATGTTTTAAAACAATGTCAACTGTTCATCCTCGGCATCTTCAGGGCGGATTACCGCACCTTTTGCCGGAATATTTTTTGTTCTGTAATGCTTAACATCCTTTATTCCTGATTCTGACAGCAACTTGACGTCAGCAAGTTTACTATTCTTGGTGGGAAGCATTACATTCACACCTTGGGAATTCTTTGTAGTCTTCAAAGCAATCTGTTCCGAATTAAACACAAGAGCTTTTCCCGTATTGCTGATTGCAACAAGCTCTGTTTCTTCAGTAAGGTAAAGAATTTTAACCAAAGGTGATGCCATAGAGTATGCATTTATAAGTTTCTTTCTATTCTGCTTGGTTTCGTAGCCTTTTATGTCCACTTTTGCCATCTTTCCGTTTTCAAAACAGAAAAGAATATTACCCTTATATTCGCTGTTTGTCACAACAATCCCTACAACTCTTTCGCCCTCGCCCATCGAAAGAAGATTTGGCATATACTCGCCCAAAAGACTGGCTTTTGTATCCGGAATTTCGTGAGCACGGGTCTTATAAACTTCGCCTGAGCTTGAAAAAACAAGAACCTCTGAAAGGTTGTCGGTGTCAACACATTGAACAATCTTGTCGTTTTCCTTGACTTTTTGTTCACCGCTTGTTCGAAGAGCCTGATGAGAAATCTTCTTCACATATCCGTCTTGTGTTATGAACAGCATAACGGGATAGTTCTCAATTTGCTCCTCAACTTCGGGCACATCATCCTCGTGTTCCATAACAATGGTACTTTTCCGCTCAATTGAAAACTTCTTTATTATCTCCTTCAACTGCTTTTCAATAATCTTCTCAACCTTCTTGTTCTTTTCAAGAGTATCCTTGAGTTCCGCAATTTCTTCTTCAAGCTCTTTAATTTCCGCTGTACGCTTGAGAATATATTCTTTATTAAGATTACGAAGCTTTATCTCAGCAACGAATTCTGCCTGAATTTCATCAATGCCAAAGCCATCCATCAAATTGGGAACAACCATTGCATCCTCTTCGGTTTCACGGACAATTTTTATTGCTTTGTCAATATCAAGAAGAATCTTTTCAAGACCCCTGAGCAAATGAAGCTTTGCACTCTTTTTCTCAATATCAAAACGTATACCTCGCTTGATACAATTCTTTCTGAACCTCAGCCATTCGCTGATTATATCCCTGACCCCAAGAACCATAGGCGAACCTTCAACAAGAATATTGAAATTGCAGCCGAAGCTGTCCTGAAGGGGGGTCATCTTGAAAAGTTTTGCCATCAGCTTGTCAGGGTCAGTACCCCTTTTTATGTCAATAGTAACCTTCAGACCCTTCAAATCTGTTTCGTCTCTGATATCCGAAATTTCTTTGAGCTTGCCCGCCTTGATAAGTTCAATAATCTTTTCAATTATCGCTTCAACCGTTGTGGTATACGGAATTTCCTTTATGTCAATGCAATGTTCTTTTTTGTCATATTCATACTTCGCACGGATTTTGAAAGAACCTCTTCCTGTTTCATAAATCTCACGCATTGCCGCTTCTTCAAAGAGAATTTCGCCACCTGTTGAAAAATCAGGGGCTTTGAGGACTTCCATAATATCGCCGTCAGGATTCTTCATCATCAGTATGGTGGCTTCACAGATTTCCGCCAGATTAAAACTGCAGATATTCGAAGCCATACCGACAGCGATACCCTGATTAGGGTTCACCAGAATATTGGGAAAGCTTACCGGAAGCAATGTCGGTTCTTTTAACGTTCCGTCATAGTTGTCCACCAAATCAACTGTTTCCTTGTCGATATCCTTGAAAACCTCTGTACAGATTTTCGAAAGCTTTACCTCTGTATAACGTGACGCAGCATATGCCATATCACGTGAATACTGACGACCGAAGTTACCTTTTGAATCCACCAACGGGTGCAAAAGTGCCTGATGCCCTTCGGTGAGACGCACCATCGTTTCATAAATCGCCGCATCGCCATGGGGATTAAGCTTCATAGTCTGTCCCACAACGTTTGCAGATTTTGTTCTTCCTCCGCCAATCAAGCCCATCTTATACATAGTGTAAAGGAGCTTTCTGTGTGCAGGCTTGAAGCCGTCTATTTCAGGAATAGCTCTGGACACAATAACGCTCATGGCATATGGCATATAATTTGTTTCCAGAGTTTCCGTTATATTTTGAAGTTCAATAATGGGTTTTTTAGCCAATATCGTATACCTCCGTCTGTTTTCTTTCGTTTTTACATTACGTCAATCAGGTCAATATATTCGTGACCATGTTCCGCAATGTGTTCTTTTCGACCTGCAAGATTATCACCCAGAAGAAGTTCAAAAACCTCTTTTGTTCTTTCCACATCCTCAGGCATAACCTTTATAAGTCTTCGGGTTTCAGGATTCATTGTGGTCTCCCACATCATCTCAGGCTGGTTTTCACCAAGACCCTTGCTTCGCTGAATGCTGTATTTTGATCCTTCAAGCTTTGCTATAATATCCGTTTTCTCCTTTTCATCAAAGGCAAAATAGGTTTTATCCTTGCAATTGATTTCATAAAGGGGAGATTCCGCGATATAAACATATCCTTCATTAATCAAAGTCGGTGTCAGACGATAAAGCATAGTCAGCACCAATGTTCTGATCTGAAAGCCGTCCACATCCGCATCAGTACAGATTATTACTTTGTTCCAACGCAGATTGTTTATATCAAATGAGCTTAGCTCCTTGTTCTGTTTTGCATTTATTTCAACACCGCATCCCAAAACCTTCAGAAGAACAACGATGACATCACTTTTGAAAATTCTGTCATAATCCGCCTTGAGACAGTTAAGAATTTTACCTCTGATAGCCATTATCGCCTGGAACTCACTGTCTCTGCCAAGCTTACAAGAACCAAGAGCTGAATCACCTTCCACAATGTAAACCTCACGTCGGTCTACATCCTTGCTTCTGCAGTCAACAAACTTTTTTACACGGTTGACTGCATCCATCTTCACATCAAGCTTCTTCTTCAGCGAAGTCCTTGTTTTTTCAGCAGTTTCACGACTCCTCTTATTAATGAGAACCTGCTCGGCAATTTTTTCGGCATCAATTTTGTTTTCGATAAAGTAAATATCAAGCTGCTCACGCAGGAATTCTGTCATAGCTTCCTGAATGAATTTGTTGGTTATCGCCTTTTTGGTCTGGTTCTCATAACTTGTCATTGTTGAAAATGAGTTGCTGATGAGACACAAGCTATCCTGAACGTCAGCAAAGAGAATTTTTGACTCATTCTTTACATATTTACTGTTTGCCTTCAGGTATTTATCAATTGCATACACAAAAGCATTTCTCACCGCCTTGTCGGGCGAACCTCCGTACTCAAGAAAGCTTGAATTATGATAGTATTCAATGGCATTCACATCGTTATTGAAGCAGAAAGCGAAACTCATCTTAACTTTATAATCTTCCTTATCCTCACGGTCACGTCCACGGCGTTCACATTCAATATAGTAAGGTGCGGTTTTTTCCTTGCCCGCTGAAAGCTCTTTTAGATAATCAACAATTCCGTTATCATAATAAAACTCAAATTCTTCAAACTTTCCGGGAGCAATTTCGTTACAAAGAACAAACTTGACACCTGAATTAACAACTGCCTGTTTTTTCATAACGTCAAGATAATATTCAAGAGGAATATCTATATCCGTAAAAACCTCTCTGTCGGGCTTCCATTTTATTTTGGATCCGGTATGACGATGTTTAAAAGGTGTTTTTGTCAAGCCTCCGATATTTTCGCCCTTTTCAAAATGCAATTCAAACTTGTGCCCATCACGAAGAATTTCAACATCCATATATTCCGAACTGTACTGTGTGGCACAGGTACCGAGACCGTTAAGTCCCAGACTGAATTCATAGTTCTCACCTGAATTATTTGCGTATTTTCCGCCTGCGTACATTTCACAAAAAACCAATTCCCAGTTGAACCGTTCTTCACGCTGGTTATAATCCACGGGGATTCCACGGCCTTGGTCTTCCACTTCCACAGACAAATCCAAAAAACGGCGTACGGTAATGAGCTTGCCGTGACCTTCTCTCGCCTCGTCAATTGAGTTTGAGAGTATTTCAAATACAGAATGCTGACAGCCTTCAATTCCATCCGAACCAAAGATAACCGCCGGGCGTTTTCTGACCCTGTCGGCACCTTTCAGAGACACAATACTGTCATCGTTATAACTCTTTGCACACACTTTTACCAATACCTCCGTTTATATTTCCTATGTTTACTACATATAGTAAACATAACATTATTTTTCCACAAAATACAGTATAACAAAAAAAATTTGCAATGTAAAGTGTATTTTTGCAAATTTTTTCGTATATATTCATTTTTTAAGTCTGTTCGTACATATTAAAACCCTTTCGCCGCTCTTTCTGAGCTGACCGGGTGTACATTTCATTTTTTTTTGCAAAAGCTCTGTTAAAATTACGTAAACTTCCGAAACCACTTTTTCTGCGATTAGGAAATTCCGTTATACATTCCCTTTTCGCAAAAGTCTTTCATTGCCTGCATCACAACTTCCTTGTCTTCACGGTATGTCATTCCATACCAACGGTCGGGACTGCGAAGAACCTTTACCTTTGCATTGTCTTTTTTAATAAGAGTGTCCACAACAATCGGAATCAGAAATTCATCCTTCATAATATCCTTTTCTTTCTTGAAAATCTCAAACTCCCTTTCAAGATAATCGAAAATTTCAGTTCCAAAGCCCCACATATTCATAGACACAATGCTATTTTCGGGAAGATTATGAACATTTTTACCATCTTCACAATATGTGAAACCGCTTATGCCTTTTGTTTCACGTATTGCCGTAAGATATCCATCTTTAACCTGACAAACACCTCGTGTAACAGTTCCGTTTTCACTGGTTGTCTGTGCAAGCTCATAACCTACAAGTGCCATTTCACCATCAGGCATATCCTTGAGCCAGTTGTTGACCTCAATATACGCCGTTTTTCCGTAATAATCATCTGCATTTATTATTGCAAAGGGAGTCTTTACCGCACCCTTACAGCAAAGTATAGCATGACCTGTTCCCCATGGCTTTACTCTTCCCTCAGGGAGACTGTCCATTTCCTGGAAAACATACTCAACATCCATATACTTCTTCACACGATTTGCAACAATCCGAGTGAAGTCTTCTTCCATTTCTTTTTTAATAACAAAGACAACTTTTGAAAACCCTGCTTCCTTTGCATCAAATGCTGAAAAATCCATCAGAAACTCGCCGTCCGGGCCAATCGGTTCCATTTGTTTTAATCCTCCGAAACGACTTCCCATTCCTGCCGCCATAACTACTAATGTTGTTTCCATTAATGTTCCTCCTCTGTGATTTTGTATCTGATAATCAATCCTAACCAAAAACTTTTGAAGCACGTTCTGCAATGCCCGTAAGATATGCAAGAATCACGCCGTAATTTGTCACCGGAATATTCTTTTCTTCAAAAATCTCCAACCGGGTTCTGATTGCCTTTTTATTAATCATACATCCACCGCATTGGACAACAAGTTTATATTTTTCAATATCGTCAGGAAAATCGTGACCGGAAATATGAGTGAATTTCAGTTCTTTTCCCGTCTTTTTCCGCAATAAAGCAGGAATTTTTACTTTACCTATATCATCATGAGTTGTGTTGTGTGTACATGCTTCAAGCATCAGAACTTCATCACCGTCTTTAAGCATTGAAATAGCTTTCGTCCCGGCAAGCAACTGTTTAATCCTACCCTTTTGATTTGCCAAAAGCATTGAAAACGACGTGAGATTTATGCTTTCCGGAACGATTTTGCTGACTTCTTCAAAAGCCTGGGAGTCAGTAATAACCAAATCTATATTCGTCAACTCATCAAGAGTTTTCTTCAGCATCTCAACAGTAGTAACCATTGCACGGATATTATTATCAAGACAATCCCTGATTGTCTGAACCTGTGGAAGAATAATTCTGCCTTTAGGTGCCGCATCATCAATTGGTATCACCAAAACAACCGTACCGCCTTCAGGGACAATGTTTCCAAGCAGGGTTTCCACTTCATCTTCCTGGTTTTTCAGAGCTTCAACCATCATACTTCTCAGTTCTGCAAGGCTTTCAATGGAATAATCATATAAAAATATACCCTTTGGATCCCTCTTCCGCATAGCTTCAACAACTTCATCAGAGGCTATATCGCATTTGGTATATATATTTATTCTCGGAATTTTCCCAAAATCCGTTTCCACAGTCAATTCACAGTTTACATCCTGAACATAAAGCATAAGGTCTGTGCGTTTTATAATATCAAGAGTCTTTTTTTCTCTGGCATTTCCAAGCTCTGTCAAATCTCCAAGTCCAGCTGTGTCAATAAGAACAATCGGTCCGTAAGGTATAAGTTCCATAGCTTTTATAACAGGATCGGTTGTTGTTCCCGAAACGTCCGATACAATTGAAACGTCCTGACCCAACAAAGCATTGAAAAGCGACGACTTTCCGGCATTGGTCATACCAAATATCGAAATATGCTTTCTTAACGAAAGCGGTGTTTTTTCCATAAATATCATCCTCGCAAGCTGCTACTTAACAAGCAATGTCACAGCTTCTTTTTTGTCAAGCATAACAGCCTCATTAACCGAACCGCCAAATTCACCGTCCAAAGTCCAGCTGACTTCCTTATCAGATTCAAATCTAACCTTATCGGTTTTGAAAACGGTAAACAACTCAGAATTAAGATTCCGTGCAATCAGGTTACGCAGCAACGTCTGCAATTGAAGAACATTTTTCGGTTTTTTAACTAAAACTACTTCAAAAAGCCCATCATTAAATTCAGCATGAAAAGCTTTTTCAGCCTTCATTCCACCAATATAATTGGTATTCGAAACCATTCCGTATATGTATTCGCCTTCAATTTCACCTTCTTCATAACTAACCTTCATTTTGTAGGTTTTAAGCTTCGGAAGCCGTTTTGCACCTTCAATTATGTATGCCGCATGTCCAAGCATATTCTTAAGCTGTTGAGGTGTGTCATAGGAAACATCCGTAAAGGCACCAAATGCTGCAACATATATAAAGTTCTTTCCGTTAAAGTTACCGATATCACATTTGAACTCATTCTCTTCCATAATGTTTTCAGCAGCTTTAACCATATTCTTTGGGATCTTCATATTGGATGCAAAATCGTTTGTTGAACCAGCAGGAATATATCCAAGCCGCGGCCGAATTTGAGCATCCAGTTCCATAAGACCGCCAATTGCTTCACTTAAAGTTCCGTCTCCGCCCGATACAACAATCAAATCAAATTGTTCTCCATTGTCACGAACATATTCATAAGCATCGTTGCGGCATTGGGTTGTTCTGCTCTGAACGTCCCATCCGTTTTTAACAAACGTATCAACAATCTGCAAAAAATTATTCTTTATTCTTCCCTTTCCCGATGTGGGGTTCAAAACAAACAACAGTTTTTTGTTCATAATTTTACCTCTCATTATAAGTCAAAAATTCTCACCAAAGCAGCAGCAACACCTGCATCATCTACATCTTCCGTAACAATATCCGCAATATTTTTTATTTCAGGAATTGCGTTTCCCATTGCAACACCAATTCCCGAATACTCAATCATATCAAAATCATTAAGGCTATCACCCATAGCAACGCTGTTTTTCTCCGGCAACCCAAGGTATTCCATAACAAATTTCACAGCACTTGCTTTGCTGTTTGATTTTTTTATTATCTCTGCATACCCACTATGTTGAATAACTTGATAGTCCGATCCGAGAATTTCCGGAATTTCATGCGAAGCCTTGCCAAGCACAGTAAACTTTTCGATTCGTAAATCACTTTTCAAGAGGCTATGGGCATTTTCCTTATTCAGCGAAATCCAGTCATCATGACCCTCGTTATAGCTGCCAATATAATACATAGCTTCAATACCTTCAAGAACACTGATTTGTTCTTGTTTAAATCCGTGTTCGCAAAACTTTCTGACAGCATTCATATCCACCGTCTCACAAAAAATCTCTTTATTGTTCAACATAATCCTTGCCCCTGCACCGGACACAATTCCGTCAAACCATCTGTCAAAATCAATATGTGCCGGCAAATACGCAGTAGATCTTCCGGTGTTCACAAAAACCTTATGCCCCAAAGACCTTGTTTTACTTATTAAATCGAGATTTTTCTGAAGTGCAGACTCAGACTTTCCCATTAATGTTCTGTCAATGTCCAGAAATATTGCAAACAGATTTTCGCTCATATACATATCAATCTCTCCCATATTCATACATAACAAATTTATCATATTTCCTTTTTTTTGTCAACAGCTTTCATCCCTTTTGCAGGTCTTGAAAAATGATTTTTCGCTTAATCCAAATATAAACATAATCCGGAAGGCTTGTGCATAAATTGTATCAAGAAATAGCCAAATCCTAAGGAGGACGAAAAATGCTCGAATATAACATTTACAACGACATCGCAAAACGGTCCGGCGGCGATGTTTATCTGGGAGTTGTTGGTCCCGTCAGAACAGGAAAGTCAACATTCATTAAAAACTTTATGAACCTTATGGTAATTCCAAACATCGAAAACGACCATCAACGCCAGCGCGCTATGGATGAACTTCCGCAAAGTGCAGGCGGTAAAATGATTATGACCACTGAACCAAAATTTATACCCAACGAAGCTGTTGAAGTTCAGTTTGAAGACAATACCACATTCAGAATCCGACTCATTGACTGCGTGGGGTATATTGTCGAAAGTGCTTTGGGTTACATAGAAAATGAACAACCAAGAATGGTCATGACTCCTTGGTCAGAAAATCCTATTCCTTTTTCTGAAGCTGCTGAAATCGGAACAAAAAAAGTAATTACCGAGCATTCAAACATCGGGATTGTTATTACCACAGACGGAAGTATCACCGACATCGAAAAGGAAGACTACGCACCCGCCGAAGAGCGTGTTGTCAACGAACTGAAGTTTCTCGGAAAACCGTTTATAATAATACTCAACACATTAAACCCATATTCTGAAAATGCCGATGAACACAAAATCTTTCTTGAAGAAAAATACGGAGTTCCCGTTCTTCCTCTGAATTGTATGGAATTAACCACCGAAGACATAAACCTCATTATGGAAAACCTTCTCTTAGCTTTTCCCGTTACAGAAATTGGTATCAATCTTCCTAAATGGACAGATGCGCTTTCAGATGACCACTGGTTAAAAAGTTCTATTCGCAATCATATTATTGAAAAGCTGAACACGCCATTACGTTTATCAGACATAAAGAGAATTATCGAACCTTTATCCGACCACGAACATATACACAAGTTAAACATTGAACGACTGAATATGGTTGACGGGAACGTCTCTTTAACTATGACTTTCCCGGAAAACCTTTATTTCAAAGTTCTTGAGGAATTAACCGGATTTACCATAAACGATGAAGAAAATTTAATAAATCTGTTAAAAGACCTTTCTGTTGTAAAAAAACAGTATGACAAAGTTGCTAACGCTCTTGAAGAAGTAAATTGCAAAGGCTACGGAATTGTTTCGCCGTCAATTGACGAATTGTCCCTTGAAGAACCTGAAATCGTCAAACAGGGAAGCCGCTTCGGCGTCCGCCTTAAAGCATCCGCTCCATCAATACATATTAACCGCTACAAACCCAAGTTCTTAAAAGTCGCATAAAATGGGCATTTAAAAAATCACAGAGTTGTTAGCTCTGTGATTTTTTCTACATGTATTATATAGTAACTTGTACAGGTGTTTTTAATTCTTCAATAGGTATGAGCAAATATTTCGTATTAAAGTTAAAATCACAGGATATCGCTTCATCAATTAATCTTTGTGTATTTATAAAGCGATATTCTTTTTGGTTAGCAAATGCTATGTCTTTGCAAAATAGTATGCGGTATTTGTTATCCTCGGTGAAGGATAACACTTGATTTGTAATTATTTTTTCTTCGCCCGTGGTCAAATACATGAACATTTGAAGAGGATTTATAGAGTAATCATAATAACGTATTTCTCCATTTTTTATTCCTC
>JAZNLK010000030.1:0-9004 GCA_045579055.1 Clostridia bacterium | reverse complement strand
CAAAAGCATATTCCATGGCGTGTCCTTTGCCTCTCAGGGTATCATTAAACCTTTCCAGAACAACCGCCCCAGTCCCCCTGGCAATCTCAGCTGTTTTATCTGTGCAGTTGTCCGCAACAACAAAAATCTGATACTTGTCATCATCATATTCAAGCTCCTTGAGGCTTGAAACAATGTCAGCAATAACTTTTTCCTCATTATGTGCCGCAACCAGCAAAGCAAAGGTGTGTTTGACATCACTCTTTTTTTCCTTTTTGAAAGAAGAAAAAGAAAAAAGAGCAACGATAACATAATAACATCCGATGGCAAACAAAACAAGTTGAATTATATCAAGCACAATCAACCAAAACAATCTGTGTCGCCTCCCGAAAAAGAAATCCGAATCACACATTTTCAAAGGTTATGCAAACATCATAACCACTTATCTACTTCCAATTTATGCACACTTTCAAGCATACAGATATATTATACATTATATGACAAATAATTTCAATAGCTTTTGAAAAGTTTTTATTTCCAATTTTGACATAACACAAGAACCAAAAGCCCCCTTTTAACAAGTCAGTCAGCCTCCAAACGCCCCAAAGACCAAAAATTGTGAAAAACATAGAAAATGAAATTAATTTCAAAAATCACTTTACTACCACCAAACTTTAGTGTATAATGTTTATGATTGCACAGATACAAATATTTCATTGCAATCAAACATTCCGAACAAGCGTATCATATAAGGAAATATGAGGATTGAATATGGGATTTTTCAAAACATTAAACGAAGAAATCACACTTGTGTTCGAGCGTGACCCGGCTGCACGGAGCAAATGGCAGGTTCTGTTTCTCTACCCCGGTGTCAAAGCTGTTCTCAGCTATCGCCTGGCACACAAATTGCATAAACGCGGACACTACTTCCTTGCGGACTGGATTTCCAAACGTGCCAGAAAGAAAACCGGTATTGAAATCCATCCTGCTGCACAAATCGGCAAGGGGCTGTTCATCGACCACGGTATGGGGGTTGTCATCGGCGAAACAGCAATAATCGGTGAAAACTGCACCCTGTATCAAGGAGTGACCCTTGGCGGTACCGGCAAGGACAAAGGCAAACGTCACCCAACCATCGGCAACAATGTCACTATCGGCAGCGGTGCCAAGGTTCTTGGTCCCTTCACTGTCGGAGACAACAGCAAGATTGCCGCAAATGCAGTAGTTCTCAACGAGATTCCCCCCAACAGCACCTGTGTGGGTGTTCCGGCACATATTGTAAAACGTGACAATGTTAAAGTTGCACCTGCAAAAATCGACCTTGACCAGATTCATATTCCCGACCCGGTTTCAATGGATTTGTGCAAGCTGCGTGTTGAAATAGAAAAGCTGAAAGCTCAGTTTGAAAAAGATGATTGCAAAGGAGAAGATAAAAATGAAAGTATTTAACACTCTCAACCGTAAAAAAGAAGAACTCATCCCCGTAGAGAAAGGTGTATTCCGTATGTACTCCTGCGGTCCTACGGTTTACAACTACTTCCACATCGGAAACGCACGTCCCTTTATTATATTCGATACCCTTCGCAGATATCTTGAATATTGCGGAAACACAGTATATTTTGTTCAGAACTTCACCGATATCGACGACAAAATGATTAATAAAGCAAACGAACTTGGCATCACAGTAAAGGAGCTTGCCGACCAATATATTGCCGAGTATTTCAAAGATGCGGACGGTCTGGGCATAAAGCGTGCAACAGTTCACCCCAGAGCGACCGACAACATAGATGCAATCATCGACATCGTAAAAACCCTAGAGGACAAGGGTTTTGCTTATAACGTTGACGGTGACGTATACTTTTCCGCAAAGAAGTTCAAAGAATACGGAAAGCTGTCTCACCAACCGCTTGAAGACCTTGAAAGCGGTGCAAGAATCAACATCAACGAGGACAAGGAAGATCCAATGGACTTCGCCCTCTGGAAGAAACAGAAGCCGGGCGAGCCTGCATGGGAGAGTCCCTGGGGTATGGGACGTCCCGGCTGGCACATCGAATGTAGTGCAATGGCAACAAAGTTCCTTGCCAAAACAATAGATATCCACAGTGGCGGTCAGGATTTGATTTTCCCTCACCACGAAAACGAAATCGCACAGAGCGAATGCTGCCACGGTGTTCCCTTTGCAAATTACTGGATGCACAACGGCTACATCAATGTTGACAACCGCAAAATGTCAAAATCCCTCGGCAACTTCTTCACAGTCCGTGAAATCGCCGCAGAGTTTGACTACGAAGTTATCCGCTTTTTTATGCTTTCAGCCCATTACAGAAGCCCCATCAACTTCAGCAAGGATTTGATGGAATCTGCAAAATCAGCCCTTGACAGAATTTACAACTGTCTCAGCGATATGAAATTCCTTGCCGGCAACGCAGAAAGCCGTGCAGAATATACAGATGCCGAAAAAGCATTGATTGAAACCCTTGACGGCTTCAAAGCAAAATATATTGCCGCAATGGACGACGACCTGAACACGGCTGATGCAATATCTGTTCTCTTTGAAATCGTGTCTGAAGCAAACAAGGCAATCACCGCAACCTCAGGCTTCTCAAAGGAAGCAATCGAATATGCAATCAATATGCTCACAGAACTTGGCTCTGTTCTGGGTCTCCTTCAGAGAAAAGAAGAAGGCACAAACAGCGAAGTTGACGCAATATTGGAAGAACGTGCAAAGGCACGTGCCGAAAAGAACTGGGCAAAATCCGACGAACTGCGTGATAAGTTGAAGGAAATGGGTATAATAGTAAAAGACACCCCCCAGGGTCAGCAGATAACAAAGGCATAGCCATAATTAAATAATAAAGAAGAAAGAATAATTAATAAAGATTATGCTTGATACATTTCTGAAACAATTTTCTTTGGGCGAGAATGTTTCGCCCAAGCAATATTCGCCTCTTACCCTTGCCTATATCGGCGATGCGGTTTATGAGCTTTTTGTGCGAACCTATCTCATCAAGGATGCCAATTTTCCCGTAAACCGCCTTCACAAGGAGGCAATCCACCTGGTAAATGCCAAAGCCCAGTCCGACCTTTACCAAAAAATAAAGGACAAGCTAACGGATGAGGAAATGCAAATTTACAAGCGTGGCAGAAACACAAATTCCCACCCACCCAAGAATGCAGATATGGTGGACTACAAATCAGCAACCGGAGTCGAAGCCTTAATCGGCTATCTTTACCTTATGGGGGATGCTGACCGCATCGCAGAACTCCTATCCCATCTTGTTGACTGACCCCATCACCAACGCCTCCTTTCCAAGGGGGGAGAATCTCTTTGGCAGTGGCGGGAGTGTTGAAAGCTGACAGAATTGTTTTTCACGAAAAATCCTCTGCATTTTTACATATTTCATCAAAAGGAGATTTGTAAGAATGCGACATTTTCTGAAAAAGCAGTTGTCCCTGATTACAGGAACATTCCTTGTTGCAACATCGCTGAATCTGTTTCTGATTCCTTCAGACATTGCACCGGGGGGTCTGAGCGGGGTTGCAATAATTCTTCACCACCTTGCGAATATACCCGTGGGACTTTCCATACTGATTTTGAACATCCCCATATTTTTGTGGAGTTTAAAGTACTTCAGCAAAGGCTTCATAATTTCATCTCTTTACGGGATGACCGTACTTTCAGTTCTGACCGACAGCCTGGCTTGGCTGACCCCGGTAACAGAAGACGTGCTGCTTTCTGCAGTATACGGAGGCGGGCTGATGGGGTTGGGACTCGGTCTGGTATTTTTGTCAGGTTCAACAACAGGCGGCACCGACATTGCCGCACAAATCCTGAAAAAGCACTTTCCTTCCATTTCGGTCGGAAATTTCATTCTTATAATAGATGCCTTTATTGTAGTTCTGGCAGGAATCACCTTCGGCAAATGGGAAGTAACCCTATATTCTGCAGTGGCATTGTATATCTGCACCTACATCATCGACCTGATGGTGGAAGGAATCGAATTTGCAAAGGCAGCATATATTATTTCGGACAAATCATCCGAGATTTCATCTGAAATCTCACAAAGTCTCATTCGTGGAACAACAGCCCTGAAAGCATCCTCCCACTTCACTGGAACGGACAAAACAGTGCTATTGTGCGTGGTAAAGAAATACCAGATACCAAAGCTGAAACAAATAATCAAAGACATTGACCCCAATGCCTTTGTAATCCTCTCGGACACCCGTGAGGTCTTGGGCAACGGCTTCAAAAACCACTAACCCTCAACTGTCACCCTGAGCTTGTCGAAGGGTCTTAACCATCGTATACAATTAACAAATCAACATAAATGGAGGCAAAAGCTATGACAAACACACAACTCAAACTTTCTGCCGCAAACATCCGCAAAATGGCGTTGGAAGCAATTCATAGTGCCAAATCGGGACATCCCGGCGGTTCACTTTCTGCGGCAGACATTCTGACATATCTTTATATGTCCGAAATGAACATCGACCCCAAGAATCCAAAGGATCCCAACCGTGACAGATTTGTCCTTTCAAAAGGACACGCAGCACCGGGACTTTATGCAGCTCTTGCAGAACGCGGATTTATTCCCAAGGAAGACATCAAAACCTTCCGTAATGCCGAAAGCTACCTTCAGGGACATCCCGATATGAAGGGCGTACCGGGTGTGGATATGTCCACAGGCTCACTGGGTCAGGGCATAAGTGCCGCTTGCGGAATTGCTCTGGCAGGCAAGCTGGACAAAAAGGATTACCGTGTGTTCACCATCCTTGGTGACGGTGAATGTGAAGAAGGTCAGGTATGGGAAGCAGCAATGTTTGCGGCACACTATAACCTTGACAATCTCACAGCATTCCTGGACTTCAACGGATTGCAGATTGACGGTGACATCAAGGAAGTTATGAATCCCACTCCCTTTGACAAGAAATTTGAAGCCTTCAACTGGAACGTAATCCTTCTTGACGACGGACACGACTTCGACAAAATTGCAAAAGCCATTAATGATGCAAAGAATTGCAAGGGCAAGCCTTCAATCATCATCGCCAACACCGTGAAGGGCAAAGGCGTATCATATATGGAAAACCAGGCAGGCTGGCATGGCAATGCTCCCTCTGATGAGCAGTACGAAATAGCCATTGCAGAACTTAACGAATACATAAAATCTTTGGGAGGTGTGTGCTAATGTATACAATCGGCGAAAAAAAGGCAACACGTGAAGCATACGGTGCAGCATTGGCTGAATTTGGCTGTGATGAAAGAATCATAGTTCTCGATGCAGACCTTTCAAAATCAACAAAAACCGACAGCTTCAAAAAAGTTTATCCTGAAAGATTTATAAACTGTGGTATCGCTGAGGGCAATATGCTTTCAGTTGCGGCAGGTATGTCAACTTGCGGAAAGGTGGTTTTTGCCAGCTCCTTTGCAATGTTTGCGGCAGGCAGAGCCTTTGCACAGATTAGAAACTCCATCGGCTATCCAAAGCTGAATGTGAAAATCGGTGCAACACACGCAGGTATCTCCGTTGGCGAAGACGGTGCAACACACCAATGCCTTGAGGATATGGGTATTATGCGTACAATCCCCAATATGGTAATTCTCAATCCCGCAGATGCCGCTGAAGCACGCCTTGCAGTTAAGACAGCAATAGACTACGAAGGTCCTGTATACCTCCGTTTCGGAAGACTTGCTGTTCCCACCATCTTCGGCGAGGACTATAAGTTCGAAATCGGTAAGGGTGTACAGCTTGCTGACGGCAAAGATGTAACCATCATCGCAACAGGTTTGATGGTTCCCTATGCATTGGAGGCAAAAACAGCTTTGGCAGAGCAAGGAATTGATGCGAGAGTAATCAATATCCACACCATCAAGCCCATCGACCGAGATATCATCATCAAAGCCGCAAAGGAAACAGGTGCAATTGTCACAGCCGAGGAACACAATATCATCGGCGGACTGGGCAGTGCCGTTGCCGAAGTTCTGGCTGAAGGCTGTCCCGTGCCTATGGAAAGAGTTGGAACTCAGGACGTATTCGGACGTTCAGGCACCCCTGCAAAGCTCTTTGAAATCTATGGTCTTGACACAAAGACAATCGTCGAAAAAGCAAAAGCAGTAATAACAAGAAAATAACTCCATACATAAAGGGCTGTCAAACACAGCCCTTTTACTTAAATCAAAGAAGGAGTAGTATTTATGAAGATATACAAATCAGTAACAGACCTCATCGGCTCAACTCCCCTTCTGGAGCTGTCCAACTACGGTAAATCAAACAACCTCAATGCAACCCTTCTTGCAAAGCTTGAATATTTCAATCCTGCCGGCAGTGCAAAAGACAGAATCGCCAAAGCAATGCTTGAAGATGCTGAAAAATCAGGGAAGCTGTTCCCCGACTCGGTTATCATTGAACCCACCAGCGGTAACACAGGCATCGGTCTTGCGGCAGTTGCGGCATCAAAGGGCTACAAAGCGATTTTTGTTATGCCCGACACAATGAGTATCGAAAGACGCAATCTTCTTTCGGCTTACGGTGCAGAAATTGTTCTCACCCCCGGTTGTGAAGGTATGAAAGGCTCAATCCAGAAGGCTCAGGAGCTTGAGAAGGAATACACTCACGGCTTCATTCCTTCTCAGTTCGAAAATCCGGCAAATCCAAAAGCACATTTTGAAACCACAGGTCCCGAAATCTGGGCAGATACCGACGGCAAGGTTGACGTGTTCGTTGCAGGCGTTGGAACAGGCGGAACAGTTTCGGGAACGGGAAAATTTCTGAAGAAAAAGAATCCTGACATAAAAATTGTTGCAATTGAGCCAAAAAACTCACCACTTCTTTCAGAAGGCAGAGCAGGAAGTCACGGACTTCAGGGAATCGGTGCAAACTTCGTGCCCGACACCCTTGACAAGACAGTGCTTGACGAGATTATTACCGTCACCGAGGAAGATGCCTACGCCGCCGCAAGGCAGATGGCGCACAAGGAAGGTATTCTTGTCGGCATTTCATCGGGAGCCGCACTCTATGCCGCAACCGAAATTGCAAAACGCCCCGAAATGCAGGGGAAAACTATTGTTGTTCTTCTTCCCGACACCGGGGAAAGATATATGTCCACAGACCTCTTTGCATAAAGCATGTAAATTCCAACACATTTTATGTACAATTGGTTTTTTTTCAAAAAATGTCTTTACTTCAAAATTAATGTGGTATAGAATTATTTCATCCTACAAAAGAAAGGAAACACAAAATGGAAATCACAAAATCAACCTGGAACGGCTTTGAACGCCTTGACTTTTTGTTTGAAGGCAGAGAAGCAATCCTCATTCTCCCCAAGGACGAAAACAAATGTAACAAGTGGCTTTTGAAAACCATATACTGGGATGCCTTTCCCCAATTTGAAATTGAAATGGTGACACGCGGTTGGCATCTTGCATTTATAAGCAACGTTTCACGTTGGGGAAAAGAGGACGACATAAACCGTATGGCACGCTTTGTGGAATTCATTTCCTCTGAGTTCGGACTTTGCGACAAATGCGTACCTGTTGGTATGAGTTGCGGTGGCCTTATGGCAGTAAAGTTCGGAGCACTTCATCCTCAATGTGTTTCCTGTATGTACATTGATGCTCCCACCCTAAATTTGCTTTCATGCCCTGCAAATTTAGGTGTTTCACAAACTCCTGTTGCGGACTTTGAAGAATGTATGCGTGACCACGGCATGACCATGTCAGACCTTATCTGTTACCGCGAGCATCCCATCGACAAGGTTCCTCTCATGGCAAAGAATAAAATTCCGGTAATTATGGTTTACGGTGATGCAGACATCATCGTCCCCTATGCAGAAAACGGTGCTGTCCTTGAAAGAATATATACCGAAGCCGGAGCACCCCTTGAAATAATCTGTACCAAAGGCAGAGGGCATCATCCTCACGGTCTCGAAGACAACACTCCTATTATTGAATTTATACTTAAACATTCATCTTAAAATACGAAAGGAAAATCATTATGGAAATCACAAAATCAACCTGGAACGGCTTTGAACGCCTTGACTTTTTGTTTGAAGGCAGAGAAGCAATCCTCATTCTCCCCAAAGACGAAAACAAATGCAACAAATGGCTGCTGAAAACAGAATACTTTGATGCCTTCCCCCAATTTGAAATTGATATGGTAACACGCGGCTGGCATCTTGCATTCATCAAAAACAAAACTCGCTGGTGTCTTGACGAGGATCTTGACCTGAAGGCTCGCTTTGCAGACTTCCTCAAGGAAGAATACGGACTTTATGAAAAATGCGTACCTGTTGGTATGAGCTGCGGCGGTCTCATCGGCACAAAGTTTGCCGCAAGATACCCACAAAAGGTTTCCTGCCTCTATATTGATGCACCGGTGCTGAACCTCCTCTCCTGCCCCGGCGGCGTAGGAATCGGAAGTAAAGGAATCGCGTACAAGGAAATGGAAGATGCAACAGGCATCACCCTTTCAGAGCTTATCAACTACCGTGAGCATCCCGTTGACAAAATGCCTATTCTCCTTGAAAACAAAATGCCCATTATTCTGGTGGCAGGGGACTCCGACCCGGTTGTTCCCTACTGCGAAAACGGTGCAATCCTTGAAAAGTATTACAAAGAAAACGGCGGCGAAATCGAAGTTTACATCAAGCCCGGCTGTGCTCATCATCCCCATGGTCTTGAGGACACAACCCCAATCATTGACTTTGTAATGAAATATGCTGACTAACCACAAAGCCCCACAGCATCACGCCGTGGGGCTTTCCCTTTACACATAAAAACTTCACTTACTTGTACTTCCGAACCCACCGTTTCTTACTTCTTCCACATCATCATCAAAAGTAATTCCGTACAAGTCGGAGGCCAAGCGGTCTTAGGAAGACAATACAGCTTTGCAACTCCTTGGCTCACAGAACGACATGGCTACGATCCGACTTGCTTTCCCTTTACACATAAAAACTTCACTTACTTGTACTTCCGAACCCACCGTTTCTTACTTCTTCCACATCATCATCAAAAGTAATTCCGTAC
>JAZNLK010000029.1:0-37570 GCA_045579055.1 Clostridia bacterium | reverse complement strand
GTGTCGGGCTTATCCGAACCATAGCGTTCCATAGCTTCCTTATAGGTAAGTCTGGGAAGAGGTGTGGGGATGTCAATATCAAGAACATCCTTGAAAAGTCTCTTCACAAAGCCTTCGCCCATTTCCAGAATATCCTCAACGTCAACAAATGACATTTCAAGGTCAATCTGTGTGAATTCAGGCTGACGGTCTGCACGAAGGTCTTCGTCACGGAAACAACGTGCAAGCTGAATATATCTGTCAAAGCCCGAAATCATAAGAAGCTGCTTGTAAATCTGAGGTGACTGGGGAAGAGCATAAAACTTTCCGCCGTGGATACGTGAAGGAATGATATAGTCACGTGCACCCTCAGGAGTTGACTTTATCATCATTGGTGTTTCAATCTCAATAAAGCCGTTTTCTTCAAAATAATCTCTTGCACTCTTTGCAATCTTTGAGCGTGTTATGATGTTGTCCTGAAGAGGACCACGTCTCAGGTCAAGATAACGGTACTTGAGACGAAGTTCTTCGTTTACATTTGTCTTGTCTGTGATTTCAAATGGTGGTGTCTGAGCCTTTGCAAGAATTCTCAAGTCATCAACGAAAATTTCGATGTTACCTGTCTTTATTGCATCATTCTTGCTTTCTCTTTCTCTCACCACGCCCTTTGCCATAAGAACGTATTCGCTGTGGCAGGATGCCGCCTTTTCAAAAACTTCCTTGTCGGTTGTTTCGTCAAATGCCAACTGAACAATACCTGTTCTGTCACGTAAGTCAATAAAAATCAACGTTCCCATATCACGGATTTTCTGAACATATCCGCCAACAACAACTGTTTTGCCGATACCTTCTGTTTCGCCGCAATAATTGGTTCTTTTGAGACCTTTCATTGTATCCATATTTCCAATCTCCTATCCTTTTATTTTTTCAATCAGGCTGTCTGCCGAAAGTTCGGTTTCAACAGTTTCGCCGTTTGCCATATTTTTGAGATTTCCCTTATTCTGTGCAATTTCATCATCGCCGATAACAATGCTGAATTTTGCAGAAAGCTTGTCTGCATATTTCATCTGAGCCTTGAGGCTTCTGCCGCATAAATCCTGTTCAGCATGAACACCCTTTTGTCTCAGGTCATAAATAAGCTTCTGTGCCATCTTGTCGGCATCAGTGCCCATTGCCCCGATAAACAGCTCAGGATTGTTGTCGCCTCCTGCCTGATCGCCCTGCTGTGCCTTCAGCACAAGAATCAGTCTTTCCAGACCTGCCGCAAATCCAATACCGTCCGCAGGCTTGCCGCCCAACTGTTCAATGAGACCGCTGTAACGTCCGCCGCCGCAAACTGTTGATTGAGCACCAAGACAGTCCGAAACAAATTCAAATACGGTTTTTGTATAATAATCAAGACCTCTTACTATATCGGGATTCACCGTGTATGCAATTCCCATATTGTCAAGTCTTTCCTTTGTTTCCTCAAAGTGGTCGTGACATTCCTCACAAAGATGGTCAACCATCTTTGGAGCATTTGCCGCAATCTTGCTGCAAATCTCGGACTTACAGTCAATAATTCTCATGGGATTCTTTTCGAGTCTTTCAAGGCAAGTGGGACAAAGCTCACCCTTGAAATCTTCAAAATATGCTCTCAGCTTTTCGTTATAGTCCTTTTTGCAAACGGGACAACCGATGCTGTTGAGCTGAAGGCTGATGCCCTTGAGACCCAGTTTTTGCAGGAACATACTTGCCAGCGAAATAACCTCAGCGTCGGTTGAAGGCGAGCTTGCACCAAAACACTCAATTCCGAACTGGTGGAATTCACGAAGTCTGCCCGACTGGGGCTTTTCATATCTGAAGCAAGGGATAATATAGCAAAGCTTTGTGGGCTGGGGGTTGGCATAAAGCGAATTTTCAATGTAGCTTCTTGCCAAAGTCGCTGTACCCTCAGGCTTCAATGTGATTGAACGCCCACCCTTGTCCTCAAAGGTATACATTTCCTTTTGAACCACGTCTGTTGTGTCACCCACACCACGCTGAAACAGCTCGGTATGTTCAAAAACAGGTGTTCTTATTTCCTTGTAACCGTAAAGGTCACAAACACCTCTCGCTGTATTTTCTATGTATTGCCACAGCTTGCTGTCCTTTGGCAATACATCCTCAGTACCTCTCGGTTTTGTAATCATTTTCCAAAATCCTTTCTCTTACTCACTTTTTCCTTTGTCGCTGTCCAGAATATATTCTATAAGCTCTATCACATCATCACGACCCTGACGGGTTTCGGACGAAAATGGTATCAGTACAGATTCCTCAGAAAGCTCCAAATCCTCATATATAGCAGTCAAAGCACCTTCAATTTGGGACTTTTTCAGCTTGTCCAGCTTTGTTGCAACCACCAGAGGTTCATAGTTGTATGTCTTAATCCACTCAAACATCATCTTGTCATCAGCCGTGGGCTTGTGACGTGCATCCACAAGCTGAATCACCTGAACAAGATTGCTTCGGTTTGAAAGATAACCTTCAATCATATCTGCCCATTTTTCCTTTTCCTGCTTTGACACCTTTGCGTATCCGTAGCCGGGAAGGTCAACAATGCGGTATTTTCCTGCAATCTCATAAAAATTTATAGTTGCGGTTTTTCCGGGAGTGCTGCTGGTTCTTGCAATATTCTTGCGATTTGCAAGACAGTTGATAAGCGAGGACTTTCCAACATTGGAGCGTCCCACAAGGGCAATTTCCGGAAGACTTTCGTCAGGGTACTGTTCAGGCTTCACAGCCGTCATCAGCAACTTAATGTCGATAAATTCCATTGTTTGCCACCTCCGGTCAGTGCATTCTCCAGAACGGTTTTTATATTCTTTGCAAAGATAAATTCAACTTCGTTTTTAATTTTTTCGGGAAGCTCCTCAAAATCCTTTCTGTTCTCATAAGGAATGATTATCTTGCGTATTCCCATACGGTAAGCCGCCAGGGATTTTTCCTTGAGTCCACCGATAGGGAGAACTCTGCCACGAAGAGTAATTTCACCTGTCATTGCCACATTGCGATTAACCGCAACCCCGGTCAATGCCGAAACAAGAGCAGTCGCCATTGTGATTCCGGCAGAAGGTCCGTCTTTTGGTATTGCACCTTCAGGAACGTGAATATGAATGTCCTTTTCCTTGTAGAAATCAGGATTAATCTCAAACACATCTGAATTGGCACGGATAAAGCTCAGTGCCGCACGTGCCGACTCCTTCATAACATCGCCCAAGTTACCTGTCAGTTCCAGCTTTCCGCTGCCCTTCATTGTGTTCACTTCTATATAAAGGGTATCACCGCCGGTTTCGGTCCAGGCAAGACCTGTTGCCGCTCCCACCAGATTTTCTTCAGCCATATGCTCATAAATATACCGTCTTCCGCCCAGATACTTTTTCAGAACTTTTTCGCTGACGGTCACGCTTTGTTTGTTTTCGTCAACGATTTCCTTCGCCGCCTTGCGACAAATTGCGCCGAGTCTTCTTTCAAGGGCTCTGACACCTGACTCTCTGGTATATCCTTCAATAATCAAATGCAATACCGCATCGGGAATCTTCAGCATTTTCCCGCTGAGCCCATTCTGCTTGCGTTGTTTGGGCAGAAGATATTTCTTTGCAATATTAAATTTCTCATCCTCGGTATATCCCGAAATCTCTATTATATCCATTCTGTCATAAAGAGGTGCCGGGATATTCTCAATTGAATTTGCCGTTGTCACAAAAAGCACCTTTGAAAGGTCAAAGGGAAGCTCAATGAAGTGGTCACGGAATGTACTGTTCTGCTCAGGGTCAAGAACTTCAAGCATTGCCGCCGTAGGGTCACCTCGGAAATCACTTGACATCTTGTCAATTTCATCAAGAAGCACAAGAGGATTGTTGCTTCCTGCCTGTTTCATTGCCGCAATGATACGTCCGGGCATTGAACCCACATACGTCTTTCTGTGTCCACGGATTTCAGCCTCGTTCTGAATACCGCCAAGGCTCACACGAACATACTTTCTTCCAAGAGACTCTGCCAGGGATCTGGCGATTGATGTTTTTCCTGTTCCGGGGGGGCCTGCAAGGCAGATAATCGAGCCTTTTGTATCCTCCGAAAGGCACTTCACGGCAAGGTATTCAAGGATTCGCTCCTTCACCTTTTCCAAACCGTAGTGGTCA
Organism: Clostridia bacterium; assembly: GCA_045579055.1. Classification (GTDB taxonomy): domain Bacteria; phylum Bacillota; class Clostridia; order Monoglobales; family Monoglobaceae; genus SIG440. The sequence continues at coordinate 33,431 of JAZNLK010000029.1, read as the reverse complement.
CGTTCAAGGATATCCTTCGCCATCTTTATATCCGCATTTTCCTGAGTTGACACATCCCAGGGCAGAGCCAGAACAGTTTCAATATAGTTCTGCACAACACCGTATTCCTGGGAATGAACCGAAAGTCTTGAAAGCTTGTTCAATTCTTCCTCAAGCTTCTCAATTACCTCAGCGGGAAGGCTCCTCTTTTTCATTTTATCGCGGTATGAATCAGCTTCATACTGACCCGACTCAAAATCACCCAGCTCCTCCTGAATCACTTTCATCTGTTCACGGAGAATATATTCTCGCTGATTTCTGTCAAGACTGGATTTGAGCTTTGACATAACGCCCTGCTCAACCTCCATAATGTTGTTTTCGTTTTCCATAAAGGCAATGAGTTTTTCCATTCTCAGCCTCACATCAAGCTCCTCAAGAATAATCTGCTTTTCGTGAGGTTTCAAAGGGAAATTGGTTGCCGTTATATCTGTCAGTTCTCCGGCATCTTCAATTTCAAGCATTGATGCCGCAATCTCAGGATTCATTTTTTCATACAGATTGAAGTATTCTTCAAGAAGCTTCTGAATTTTTCGCATCAGAACCTGCTCCTGAATCAGGTCTTCGCAGGGGATATCTTTTTTCTTCACAACTCCGGCACTGATAAACTTTTCATCATCAAAGAAACCTGTCATCCCTGCTCTGAACAAGCCTTCAACCAAAACCCTAAGACTTCCGTCAGGGAGTCTTAGAATCTGTTTCACCTCAGCAACAACACCGATTTTTGAAACATCCTCTTTCTTGGGGTTTTCGGTGAGTATATCCTTCTGATAACTGAGGAAAATCAGTTGTTCAGAAGACATTGCATATTCAACAGCCGCAATTGATTTTTTTCTTCCCACGTCAAAGTGAACAACCATGCCGGGGAATATAGAAATTCCGCGAAGGGGAATCAGCGGCAGTATGTGTCTTTTGTTTGCCATCTGTCTGTCTACGTCCTTTCAAAAGCAAAATGAATATATTTTGCCCATTATCCGTACTATTATATCAATTTCTTTTGAAAATTTCAACCCCTTCGGCACTAATAATTCCAATATTATTGGTATTTTTTGAATTTATTTCTCCAATTTGCGGTTTTTTGGCATCAAAAACTTCCTCAATCACATCAAAAACAGTTTTGACCGGAACAATTTCTACTTCATCATCCTTAAAGCTTTCCCTGAAATTCACATAGGGAACAATAACCTTTTTTGCCCCCGCCTCCTTTGCGATACGTACTTTAAGAGGAACTTCCCCCACTCCGCAAACTTCACCGCACACAGAAATCTCCCCGGTCATTGCGATACTCCTGTCCAAAGGAATATTCTTAATGGCAGAATAAACCGCACAAAAAATTGCAATTCCGGCAGAAGGCCCGTCCACCGGCACACATCCCGGAAAATTAATGTGTATATCATAGTCCCTGATGGAAATGCCTATTTCTTTTTGCAGAACGGTCACGGTGTTTTGAACCGATGCAGAAATACTGCTTTTTCTCCTCAGCTTTTGTCTGTTGTTTGAAAGCTCTTCTTCCTCAACCGCCCCCGTGACAGTCAGCCTTCCGCACCCTTTTTCGCACTTTTGGGTCACAGCCTCTATATCAAGAACGCAACCGTTGGAGCCACCGAAGACCGCCAATCCCGACACTCTTCCAACGAAACACCCTCCGTTTATTCTCTTTTCAAACCTTGGTGAATACCTGCCGTTTTCAATAACCCATTCCACATCCGCCTTGCCAACCCTTTCCTTTTTCTCAAGCTTCGTAACACTTTCGGCTGTCTGGACAATATTCACCGCATCTCTACCGTTGTCCGCAAAAGTTGCCACAAGGTCAAAGATTTCATTTCCGAACTCGGTATCGGTTTTGTCAGCAGCTTCTTTGGCGATTCTTTTCACCTCGTCCCTTGTGAGACTTCTGAAAAACACCTCAACGCACCTTGACCGAAGAGCCGGCGGGATTTCTTCAGGCGACCGTGTTGTGGCACCAATCAGTCTGAAATCCGCCGGAAGTCCGTTCTTGAAAATCTCGTGGATATGCCCCGGAATATCTTTGTTCTCACGGCTATAATATGCGCTGTCAAAGTACACCCTTCTGTCCTCAAGAACCTTTAGTAATTTGTTCATCTGAATGGTGGACAGCTCACCTATTTCATCAATAAAAAGAACACCACCGTGGGCTCTGGTCACAGCCCCTTCCTTGGGTTGCGGCACTCCGGCAGGGCCATAAGCTCCTGCACCCTGATAAATGGGGTCATGCACCGAGCCGATAAGCGGGTCTGCAATGCTTCGCTCATCATATTGCATAACCGTTGCATCAACCTCAACAAACTTTGAATATTCTTTGAAAGGAGAGTTGGGGTTCCGCCTTGCCTCGTTGAGCACAACACGTGATGCGGCAGTTTTCCCGACTCCGGGAGGTCCGTAAATCAGCACGTGCTGAGGATTCTCGCCGCAAAGAGCACACCTCAGCGCCTTTATCCCTTCATCCTGCCCAACAATTTCTTCCACGCTCTTGGGTCTTGTTTTTTCGGTCAACGGCTCGGTGAGCTTTATTTTGTTCAGCTTTTTCAACCGCTCCAGCTCCTTCACACTGTCGCTGTTAATGGCACTTCTTCCTGCATACTGATTCTTTAGCATAACAATAAAATAAATTCCCATCACAAAAGTAAAACAAAACTGTGATATAATCAAAACAGTCATCAACATAAACTATTCCTCCGATGTAAAAATCTTTGGATTTAGTATGTGATTTACAGCAAATTTAATACTTAGCAAAACACAAAAGGAACGTTGTCGGCACACAAGCCGGGCAACGTTCCCCGAAATTTTCTTTTTTGTTTAATTGGCATATCTGACAAGGCTCAACAAAAAGCCATCCGTATCCTCAGCATCCTCAAATTCCCTGTCTCCGTCAGCTTCGTTCTCAACTCCTCCTTTTGTCACGAGAACATCTCCCTCAACAGACATAAAGAACTGAAACGAATCTGTTTCTTTATCAGCTATAACCGCAGTATAGGTAAAAGTTTCATCATATTTTGAATCATCAAGCTCTTTTGCATTCCACCCCTTCGAAACATTCACATTCACCTTTGTTCCGCACAGTTCCGTCAGGGTCTTTTCAAGGAAATCGTCGAAGGGCATTTCCTCATAGCCTTTCCAGGCGTAGTCAACAGAAACGCTCTCTCCCACAACGGAATCGGTGTCTTTTTTGTTTCCCTTTCCGCATCCTGCAAAACCAAATACCGCACACAAAGCAACCGCCAATGCAACAATCTTTTTTATCACAAAGCATCTTCTCCTTTACTGTTTTTATGCTGATATGTTTTCCACTAATTCTTTATAATATTCAACATTTTCAAGCAAATACGGCATCAAAGCTTCTAATTTACCCAACACCACAGCTTCTGTGTCAATCTTTCCATAATCTTCTTTCTTCGGAGTGATTCTGGAAACAGTGCCATTCATCACATCAATGCTCATCAAAGCCGTGACCTTGTCACTTTCTTTATCGACAGAAAAAATATAATTCATAACAAAATCATTATTGTTTCCAACAGCTCCCTGTGTTAGTTTATATATTCTTTCGTCCACTACGGATGTTAGAGTCATACAAATCAAATCTTCTTTTTCGCTGTCATATCTCGGTTTAACTTCGTCATACTTGAGACAATCAATATCCTCATTGCAAGTAAATTTCATACTCCACAAACACTCATCGTCGGCTTCGCAGTAACTCGCTTCAATAAAATCGTCCATTATCTCGCCAAAGGTTTTATCAGGTTCTTCTAATTGTTCAAACTTGGCATCCCTGAGTATTTTTTCGAGATCTCTTTTTTCGTTTTTTGCACCACCGCAACCCGTGAACATCAGTGCAACACACAGCAACAAAACACAAAAACTCTTTTTCATAATTTTTCCTCTTTTCTGTATAAATTTGATATAATAATACCACATCGGGTGTAGTAAGTCAAGTGCAATCCGCACGTAGTTTTGCATTGCATTATCAACACCGACATCAATTATTTTCCATTTTATCAAATAACTTGCAGACTTTCACGGACTTTTTGTCCAAATCAGTTTTGTGACATTTTTTCATCGCAACAGATAATTCTATTTATTTTTTGCATTACTCCGAAATTTAAGTGCTGAAATCCCAACCTTTGCCGAAAAGAATTCCGAAAAATAGTTTTCATTTTCAAAACCCACCTTTTCCGCAATTTCACGAACAGAGAGGCTCGTCCGTGTCAACAGCTGTTGAGCCTTTGAAAGGCGTTTGCCTAAAATATACTGTTTGGGGCTCACATGAAAAGCCGCCTTGAAGGCATTGGAAAAATACACGGGACTTATGTTCATCATTTTTGCAAGCTCCTTTATGCTCAGATTTTCACAATAATGAGTTTCCATATATTCCAGAACGGTCTTGAATTTTTCCACATCCCCCGACTTTACTGCAAGGTTTTCCAACAGGTCAGAAAGAAGAATTTCCATAGCTCCCAAAACCTTGTGCTCCGCCGCAACCGTACCCTTTTTGTAGTTTTCCACAACCGTATCAAAAAGGCTCTTTGTCATTTCATCTGCCGGCACAACGCACCGCTCCGTCAAATGCCGGTATATGCCGTAGTCTATGAAATTGCTTTGAAAATGAATAAAATACTTTTCCATTTCCCCGTCAATCTCGCTATAAAGCACAGAATATGCCGGAATGAAATATATTCGTCCGGGCAGAATTTCCAGCTTTCCGTCAAGGGTGTGAAGAATGGCTTTGCAATGGGACTTATCGGTGCGAAAATACAGCCCGTGACAACCGCTTGGGTTGTTTTTCGGATCCCACACATTGTTGTTCCATTCCTTTCCCACCTTCACAAACGCCGCCTGCTCAATATAATAGTTTGTTTCGTTCATTTTCATCAACCTAAATTTTGTTAAGATTTTTATGTGTTTTCCCTATTGCATTTATCATAACAATTATGCATAATAAAGTCAAGAACTATATGTAAAAGGAGCGGTTTTATGACAGAATATATCACAACGGAAACCGATTTCAAGGAAGATATTATTGACTTTATAAATTATGTGTTTTCCCAAAGTCGCAAGCCTCACGATTTCAAAACTCTTGTTCCCAAATCCTATGCAGACGAAGCAAAAGGACTGGGAGCTGTCCACTACATTGCAAAAGAGGACGGAAAAATCAAGGCTCTTGTTGCCACAAGAATAATTGACGTATCTCTTCGGGGAAAAACATTGAAATACGGGCTTATCGGCAATGTTTCGGTTCATCCCTATTCCCGGGGAAAGGGATATATGAAGCAACTTATGAATATGGCAATTGAGGATGCAAAGGCAAGAAGCATTGACATTCTGGTTCTTGCAGGTCAGCGTCAGCGATACGGTTATTTCGGCTTCGAAAATGCAGGCTCAAACCTCCGCTTTATTATTTCAAAATCCAACATCAACCACGCATTCAAAGATGTTGACATTTCAAAAATCAGCCTTCGCCCCATGGAAGATGCAACCGAAGCCGAAATTGACAAGGCACTTGCACTTTATGAAAAAAGTGATTTTCATTGCATCCGCCCTCGTGACGAATTCAGGCTTATAATGCGAACCTGGAATTCTCCTTGCTTTGTTCTGTACAAAGAAGGCAAAATGATTGGTTATGCCTTTGGTCCTCACCACGAAATTGTTCTTGAGAACGAAAATGATTTCCCCGTGGCGCTGAAAGCAATTTTTGAACAAATGAATCAGGAAGAAATCTCCATTACCGTTCCCGTATTCCGAAAAGCACGTGCTGAATATCTTGCAAGTGTCTGCGAAACCAACAGCATTGAAACTCTGGAAATGATAAACGTGTTGAACCGCGAAAGGGTTCTTGATGCCCTTCTCGGTTTCAAGGCATCATACACAACCCTTTGTGACGGCACAGCAGAGTTTTCGGTGGACGGCGAAGCCTTCCGCATAACTGTATCATCCGGTGTTCCTTCAGTTGAAAAGACGGATTCTTCTCGCGAAAAAGAACTGTCAAATTCAGAGTTTTTGCGGAAATTCTTCGACATTCCGTCACTTCTTATGCCCGACCAAGGCTTTAAAAACTGGCTACCGTTACCCTTTGTTATTGACGCACCCGACAGCTATTGAGGAGGATTTTTATGCCAAAGCTTTTTATACTCACCGAACACAGTGAATTTATGATGTCATTTGTGTTTATTACAGACAAAAACAATGCCGTGGTTGTTGATGGCGGCGAGCCCATTGATATGGAGCATCTTTTTGAAATCCTTGGGGACAGAAAAATTCTCGGATGGATTCTCACACATCCCCACGTTGACCACATTTCAGGCTTTGTCAGTGCAATTCAGAAACCCGAAATATACAGCAGGGTTGAAAATATTTACTATAACTTCCCCTCGGAAGAATTTACAGTGGTTCAGCCCTCAGAGGTTCTTCCCCACATAATCTGCGAATTCAACAAGGCACTTCCCACGTTCCGGGAAAAATGTACCATTGTTCAACCGGGACTTGAAGTGGATTTTGACGAACTTCACGTGGAATTCCTTTTCTGCGGTGAAGAGCGTTATCTCTACCCAAAACCAAACCTTGCGGTGAACGAAGCCTCAATCGCCTTCAAGGTTACATCACCCGGTATGCGTTCTGTTATGTTCCTTGGGGATTTGGGACCCGAAGGCGGCAGAGACCTTCTCAGGTGGAAGGGTGACAAACTGAAATCCGATATTGTACAAATGTCTCATCACGGACACTCAGGTGTCACCGAAGAGGTTTACAAGGCAATCGCTCCTGCCGCTTGCCTTTGGTGTGCACCGTTGTGGCTGTGGGAAGAAGAGGATATTGAATTTGAGCCTGAACTCTGGGGCACAAAACACCAAAGAAAATGGATGGCAGAAATGGGCATAACCGAGCACTATGTTTCAGGCAACGGAACTCAGGAAATACCCCTGAAAAAGGAGAAATAAAATGTCAATTTCAAAAGTATATAACAATAATATAACCGTCTACTGTGCGGACAGATTCAGCATATTCCGTCCATACCCCGCAAAAGATAATCTGCTTGAAACAGCTCAAGCCGGCGAATTTACACTAAATGCAGGAAAAACCGGAAAAACCACTTTTCAAATTATATTGGCATCGAACAAAGACATAATTGTCACCGATGTCCGTGGCAAAAACCTAACCTGCTTCTCGGTTGAAGGTATTGACAATTCAGGCAAGCCCTTCCGCAAAACCACCGAAATCCAAGGTGGCAAACCCTGGCCTCTTTGGTGTCTTTTGGATGCCCCCAATGATGATAAGCTTGATATCACCGTTACACTTGCAAGCGGTGAAAACATCGGTTTTTCAATGAATCTCAATGTTTCGGATGAATTCAGCAGTTCACTTGATGATGCCTCAAGTCTTGCACGTCTTGAATGGTTGAACAGCACCGAGGGTGCAGAGGATAGCCTTCCCAAAGGCTTCACGCCGGTTACTCTTTGCGGAAAAACCGTGAAAATTCTCGGCAGAGACATTACGATTTCTGAAAAAGGCTTTATCCAAAGCATCGGAACATATTTCAAAGGCAATAACGGCAGTTTTTCGGACACTCCCCGTGAACTTCTGGCAGAACCCATCAGATACATAGTCTCAGAAAACGGAAAAGAGCTTGAATTCACCCCTTGCGGAATGACAATAAAGTGCGAAAACGAAACGAAATGCACCTGGACATCAGAAAACCGTTGCGGTGATTTGGTTCTGACAATATCAGGTGAAGCGGAATTTGACGGAACAATCCATATGAATGCGGAAATCAAAAATGCAAAAGACAGAAAGCTTTCAGTGCGTCTGCTTCACAAACCAAATCCGGATTTTGCAAAATACTTCATAGGTCTGGGAAAACAAGGCGGCAAGACGCCCGACTCCTATAATTGGAAATGGGACGAAAACAAGCGTCAGGATTCCTACTGGTGCGGCTCGGTCAACGGCGGTGTTTTCATTCATCCCACCGCAGCCGGACTTGACAGACCCTTCGTGAACATCTACTTCCACCACAGCCACAACTATATGCCCCTGCCTTGGGTGAACGACGGCAAGGGATATTTTAAGCTTGAAAACAGCGGTGAAGAAATCTTCTTTGACAGCGGTGATTTTATTGCAGAGAATACTTCAACCTTTTGTGCAGATATTATGGTTTCACCCTTCAAGAAGGTTGATATGAAGGAGCATTGGAACACTCATTTTTATCACAAGAACTTCAATGTTGAATATAACCAAAGGGACATAGACGATGCAAAAAATGTTGGCTGCACTCACATCAATCTGCACCACGGCAACGACACTCTTCCATATCTCAACTATCCTATGCACGATATGGAAGCAATGAAGGAACTTGCCGAGCTGGCACACAAAAACGGTCTTGGTCTCAAGCCATACTACACCGTCCGTGAGCTGACAACACGCCTTCCTGAGCTCTTTGCTTTGCGTTCCCTACGTGACGAAATCTTTCCAAAACCCACATACAATCAGGGCGGTGTTCCCTTCCACAATGGTGTTGACCCATTTGTGAAAGAAAACTTCGGAGATGAGGTTATCCCCGCATGGAAGCACACCTTCATGGGCGGAAAGTATGACGGAACAACCGACCCCACCCTTGTTACCAATCCTCACGGCAGAATTTGTAATTTCTATCTGGGAAGTCTTGCGTGGATAATTCAAAAAATCGGAATCGACGGACTTTACATTGACGATGTGGCTTATGACAGAACTGTTATGCGTCGTGTACGCAGAGTTTTTGACAAATATAACCCCGGTGCAAAGATTGACTTCCACACCTGCAACCATTTTGAAGATTCACCGGCTCTGGGCTTTGGAATGAGCCACAATATGCTGATTTATATGGAGCTTTTCCCATATCTTGACAGTTTGTGGATTGGCGAAGGCTTTCAGTATGACGAAACGTCGGCGGAATATATGCTAACCGAGGTTTCAGGTCTGCCCTTCGGTGTTATGAGTGAAATGCTGGAAGGTGACTGCAACGTATGGCGTGGTATGCTCTTCGGCATCACCTCACGTTATCCCTTTCACCTGAATTACACAGGTCCCTCGGCTGTTCCCGTATGGAATATGCGAAAGCCCTTTGAAAATGCCGAAATGATTGGCTTCTGGGAGGATGAGCAACCCATCTTTGCGGATAACAAGGATGTAAAATGCACAGTTTACCGTGACGGAGACAGATATCTTTGCTGTTTCGCAAATTACAGCGATGGTGAAGCATCCTTCAAGCTTTGTGGCGATGCACTCTGCGGCAAAAAGCTTTATGCCCCTCTGATGGATGACATTCAGGAAGAAAGAACACTTTCTGCCGATGAAACCATCACTCTTTCAAAGCTTGGCGGAATTATGATTATAGTTGAATAAGCAAATAACCCGAGACAATGCCTCGGGTTATTCTTCTATTGTTAATATATCATTGACAGGAATTTCCGTTCCATCATCCATAATGACAATTCTTTCATACTCGTCAATTTTCAGAATCGTCCCTGTTTTTGAAACATACTCTCCGCCTTTTTTTCTCAAATCAGGCAGAAAATACGTTATTGTATACACCGTCTGCGGACGATCTTTGGTTTCATTCAACTTGAAATTCAATTCTTCCTTCTGATAGTCATCAAGCTCAATTCTCCGCTCAGTCAATCTTGCCGTTTCCTCCACCGCCGCATCATACCCTGTCAATGCCGCAAATGGGGCAAACTGGGCAGCACGGTTGACCTCTGCCGGGAAATCCGCCTCAATTTCGGGATTCGGATACGGCAAATTTATAATATCTGACATTTCTAATTCCTCTTTTCTGAACATATAAAAAGGACAGAAGTCCTGAGTCAATACCGTTAAGTTAAGCGGCTTATCATTCTGAACGTAGTGAAGAATCTTTCTTCTATTTAAGATTCTTCGCTTTCGCCTTTGGCTACGCTCAGAATGACACCTTTTTTCACCAATCTTAACTTAATGACATTGGCTGTATAGCCCCCTCGAAACAAAATATCACTTTTTATAACTCTATCCTTGTTGCCGCCACCTTATATTGTCCCTGTTCCGCAAACCAGTGAGACATCATCACGTCTCCATCGCTAAGCTTGATTGCACCGGGCTGACCGAATTTCAGGAACGAGAAAATTTCAGCCATATTCTTATCCTTAATCATAGGAACAGCAGGCTCCCAGACAACCGATTTCTCAACAATATTCCATTTCTTTTCCGAAAAGTCCACAATGCAGGCATAAATTCCAGGTCTGTCGGTATCACGGCGTATCGCATGAAGTGCAAGAAGCCTTTCGCCGCCAATTGCACAAACGGACGATGCCTGCCCCATAATTCCGGTGGTTTCGGGCTTTGTCCATGTCTTTCCGCCGTCTGTTGAATACGTATAATGATTTTCGCATCTTTCACCGGTCTCCACGTTTTCGTTCCAGCCGATATTCACAACAGTTCCCGATTCAAGCTGACAAAATCTCTGTTCATAGCAGGTAACGTTATTTCCCTCAAATTCCATACAAACCGCATCATCATTCCAGGTCTTTCCGCCGTCCTCGGAGCGCAGAGCCCTCCCGCACATTTTGCCGTAGGATTTTCCCTCCCAGTCCGGGAAGCCCGTTACAGGAGTAATCCATGTGCCGTCATCAAGAACAGTAATCGGCGCCGATGCCTCAACATGATGCCCCCATGCACACTTTATCTCTTGCCGTTTGCTCCATGATTTTCCACCATCCTCAGACACCGACCAAAATACAATATCATCAAGAAGGCCGCCGTTTTTCGGATTTCCGATGGGTAATTTGGGATTTTCACGCAAAAAAGCATATCCCACCGCCAGAAGCCTTCCGTCAGGCAAGCATACCGCCTTTGCACAATCAGAAGAAGGGGCACCAAATTCAGCTGTATCAAACATTTTCAACGGCTTGCTCCAGCTTTTTCCACCATCCTTGCTGAACGAAATATAACTTGTTTTATCCACACTTTCAAAAGCCTCACCAATAGAGTGAACCATAGCCAATGTTCCGTCATTCAATTCACAAAGAAACGGAAACAAATCCTGACGACTCTTAAGCTGAGGAAGAGGGTTTTCGTAAATAATCGAAGAATTAATAACTTTCATATTTTGATTGTTCCTTTCATCGCATTCATGATTGAACACCACAAACCCGAAATTATTCTATGGGTTTATCTTATCACACAATAACACCCAAGTAAACTGAAATTTTTGCTATTATTCTTCAAAAACTGTCCGAATTTTCACACCTCTGTTTATTCACCTTTAATTTTCTCCGGAGAAATCCCGAAATGTTTTTTGAATGCCTTATAAAACGTATTATAGTGCTTATATCCCACTTTTTCAGAAACCTGCAAAAGCGACAAATCACCTTTCAATATCAGTTCTTCAGCATAGCTCATCCGTTGCTTCAGCACCAGTGCAGACAAGGGAATTCCGAAAATATCCTTTATAATTCTTGAAGTGTTCCTCTCACTCATATGAAGAATCTGTGCCACCGATGCAAGAATGTCATCCTCATTACAAAAACGTGATATGTAGTCCCCCACAATTCCTCTCAGCTTTTGTTTGTAAACAGTTTCGTTCACACCACCAGCATTCTCGCACGCCGCACTGTGAAATTCCGATGCAAGGTCTTCGGCAACCGCCATAAAAAGCATTCCAAAAAGAATTTTCATTTTATGAACCGACATTTCATCCTTTTCCATTTTTATAAGACGGTTCACGCAATCGGTCACCGTAAAATTTTTTCTGGCAGTAATATGCTTCACACCGCCAAATATATTGTTATAGTGTCGGTATTCCGACACATCCGATGTCACTTTTGGCAAAAAATTAACCGAAAACAAAAGGGCATACTTCTCCGCACCGAAATTTTGAGACGAATGAAAACAGTTGGGTGGAACAATCACATATTCCCCTTCATTAATCAAATAGGTCTCACCGTCCGCTCTGATATTCATCACATCTTTTCGGGCATACTGAAACTCAAAAGTCGAATGAAAGTGCATTTCGGTTCTTATGTCCTCAAGATATTCGTTGGCATCAACCACCGAAAGCATCATATCTCCCATATTAATTTCAAAAGCATCCGGCTGCCAGTCTGAAATTTTTGACATATACATCATCTCCAAACAAAGCAAGAGTCGCAATCCGACCCTTGCTTTGCATAAAGTTAATTAAAGTTTCTCAAGTCCCCAGATTGTATTGTTATAGTCCATAATTGAACGGTCACTGGAGAAGTAACCTGCCTTTGAAACATTGATAACAGCTTTTCTGTTCCATACGTCCGGCATCTGGAAATCCTTTGCCATACGGTGACCTGCATCAAGATATGATTCAAAGTCACGAAGAAGCAGATATGGGTCGGCAAATCCGTGACCGAATACCAGGCTGTGATAGATTTCCTGGAACAGGTTCTGATTGTCGGGAGTAAATGTTCCGTCAATGAAGCTGTCCACAATGGACTTCACAACCATATTCTGAGAATATACCTCTGAACTTCCTGAGTGTCCTGATGCATAAATGTTCAGCACCTCCTGAGAAGTGAGTCCAAAGATATAAATATTGTCAAGTCCAACCTTTTCAGCAATTTCAACATTCGCACCGTCAAGAGTTCCGATTGTGAGTGCACCGTTGAGCATAAGCTTCATATTGCCTGTACCCGAAGCTTCCTTGCTGGCTGTTGAAATCTGTTCACTAAGGTTTGCCGCCGCAACAATCTTTTCAGCAATTGAAACGCTGTAATTTTCAATGAACACAACCTTCAGGATATCTTTTGTTCTTGGGTCGTTGTTAACAACATTTGCAATATTATTAATAAGTTTTATTATCAGCTTTGCGGTATGATATCCGGGAGCCGCCTTTGCACCAAAGATAAATGTCTCCGGAAGCATACTTGCCTGATTAGGATTCTCGGTTATCATCTTGTAACGATAAACAATATGCATCGCTTTCATAAGCTGACGTTTGTACTCATGAAGTCTCTTTATCTGAACGTCAAAGAGTGAATTGGGGTCAACAATGATTCCGTTATGTTCTTTGATGTAATCTGCAAGCTTCAGCTTGTTTTCCTGCTTGATTGCGGCAAATTTTTCACGGAAGGCACTGTCATCAGCAAACTTTTCAAGCTTTTCCAAATTCTCGGCATTCTTAATCCAGCTGTCGCCGATTGACTCTGTAATAAGTCCCGCAAGCTTGGGGTTTGCTTTCAGCAGCCAACGTCTTGGGGTCACACCGTTTGTCACATTCTTGAACTTTTCGGGTGAGAGAATGTGATAGTCACGGAAGGTCTCATTTCTCAGAATGTCCGTATGAAGTGCCGCAACACCGTTGATGCTGTGGCAGGCTGTAAGACACAAATTCGCCATATTGACGTTGCCGTTTGAAATAACAGCCATATATTCAATCTTTCCGATGTCGTTTCCAAAACGGTTGTGAAGATTTTCACGCTGTCTGCGATCTATTTCCTTGATAATCATCGAAACTCTGGGGAGCAGACTTTCAACCATTGACATAGGCCACTTTTCAAGAGCTTCGGTCATAATTGTATGGTTTGTGTATGCAAAAATACTCTGAACAATATCCCAGGCTTCATCCCAACCAAAGCCCTCCTCATCCATAAGAATTCGCATCATTTCAGGAATAGCAATTGTGGGATGAGTGTCGTTGATGTGAATCTGTACATATTTGGGGAGTTCCCAAAGTGCATGACCTCTACGCTTCTGCTTTTGAAGAATCCACTGGATTGTTGCCGAAACAAAGAAATACTGCTGTTTCAGTCTCAGCATCTTTCCTTCATAATGGTTATCCTCAGGATAAAGAATCTGTGAAACAACCTCCGCAAGTTCCTTGTCCTTCACCGCCATAGCGTAGTCACCACGGTTAAACTCATTCATATTGATAATCTGAGGCGAACGTGCTCTCCAAAGTCTGAGTGTGTTCACCAGCTTTGAATCATAACCCGATATGGGCATATCATAAGGCTCAGCAATAACGGTATTGTAACCCACGTGACGGAATTTCATTCTTCCGTCCTCAAAATACTCCTCAACTGAGCCGTTGTAGTGGACTTCAACGCTATCCTCAGGACGTTCAATTTCCCACACGTTACCGTCTTCAAGCCATGGGTCGGGCATTTCAATCTGATAACCGTCTACGATTTTCTGTTTGAACAAACCGTACTCATAACGGATGCCGCAACCAAAGGCAGGCAGTTCCAGGGTGGAAAGCGAATCAAGGAAACACGCCGCAAGTCTGCCCAGACCCCCATTACCAAGTCCTGCATCATTTTCAACATCCTCAATAGCGGATAAATCAATTCCCATTTCCGCAAGTGCTTCCTGATAAACCTCAGTCTGCATAATGTTCATAATATTATTGCCGAGAGCTCTGCCCATCAGGAACTCAAAGGAAAGATAATAAAGCTCCTTTTTGTGACCGTTTTCAAGAATTTCTCTTGATTTTGCCCATTCTTCCATTATTTCGTCACGAACAGTAAAGGCACAAGCCTTGTAAATCTGATCAGGGGTTGCGGTTTCAACGGTCTTTCCGTAATATCTGCGCAGTTTTCCTGAAATAGTGCTTTTTATCTGTTCTTTTTTTGCCTTCACTTCTGTCTTTTTCAATTTTGCCATTTTTCTGTTTTTTCCTCCAAATTTTCTTACCTTTTTATCAAATTCGCAATTGTATTTGATTTTTATCATTTGTCACCCTTTGACGAGCTCAGGGTGACAATGATTGTTTCATATTTATTTCATAAGTCCTTCATAAATTTCAAGATATTTTTTTGCCGATTCTGTCCACGAAAAATCTTCCTTCATGGCTCTCTGAACCAGCTTCTTCCAGACAGTTTTGTCCGAGAAGAATCCGATGGCACGTTTAATTGTATAAACCATATCTCCGGCATCAGGTGCATAAAAACTGAAGCCGTTGCCTTCATCGGTAAACTCATTATATGATTTTATGGTGTCCTTAAGACCTCCTGTCTCACGCACCACGGGAATTGTTCCGTAGCTGAGAGCAATAAGCTGTCCGAGACCGCAGGGCTCAAAGAGCGACGGCATCAGAAACAGGTCGGACGCCGCATAAACCCGATGTGCCATTTCGTTGCTGAACATAATGTTTGCGGAAACCTTTTCCGGGTTGCACCAGGCATGATGACGGAACATATTTTCATACTTCTCGTCGCCGGTTCCGACAATAACAAACTGCAAGTCCAGCTCCATCAAGCCACCCATGGCCTCTGCAATAATATCAAGACCCTTCTGGTCAACCAGTCTTGAAACAAGACCAATCATAACCTTCTCGCCGTCAACAGGCAATCCCAGTTGCTCCTGAAGTGCCATTTTGTTCTTTTTCTTGCCCTCCACAGCATCTTTAAGACCGTAATTGCAAACAATGTTCGGGTCGGTTTTGGGATTATATTCCTCATAATCAATTCCGTTGAGAATACCCCAAAGGGAATTTGACCTTGCAGAAAGCAGTCCGTCAAGGCGTTCTCCACCGATGGGAGTCTTGATTTCCTCCGCATACGTGGGACTGACGGTGGTGACCGCATGGGAATAAACAATTCCTGCCTTCAGCAGGTTTGCACAGCCGTGGAATTCCAGCTTGTCATCGGTGAAAAAGCTGTCATCAAGGGAAAGCATTTCCTTTACCGTGCCTATGGAATATACACCCTGATACTTCAGGTTGTGAATGGTGAACACCGTTCTGATGTCACGGTAGAACTCATTCTGCTTGTAATATGCCTCAAGCACGACAGGAACCGCACCCGTCTGCCAGTCATTGCAATGAACAATGTCGGGTCTGAAATCAAGCCTCGGCAAAACATCAAGAGCCGCCTTGGAAAAGAAGCAGAACCGTTCCAGATCATCCCACTTATAAAGGCACTTTTCACCGAAATAATATTCATTATCAATAAAATAATATGTCACGCCCGCTTTGCGTATTGAAAACACGCCGCAGTATTTGTTACGCCACCCCAAAGGCACATAAGTGTATAACTCAAAATGCATCTCGGAAACAAACTTATCCGCAATGAGTCCGTACTTGGGGAGCATAACCCTGACATCGTGACCCTGAGCCGCAAGATTCTGCGGAAGTGCACCAAGAACATCGCCCAGTCCTCCGGACTTGGCAAAGGGTGCAACCTCAGAGGATAGCATCAGTATATTCAATTTCTCTTTCTCCTTTCCTAATTCATTAAGCTTACTATAGCAATACGAACTAAACAACCGTACGTTTTCCGATTACCAACGGATAGGTGCTTTCGCCCACCAGATTCTTGCCGGATTTGAGAATAACTTCCTTATCAAAAATTGTATTTTCAACAGTGCAGTTGTCCATAATCTGTGACTTCTGCATCACAATTGAATTTTTCACAACAGTTCCCTTTCCAATTTTCACGCCACGGAAAACAATCGAGTTTTCAACTGTTCCCTCAATTTCACAGCCATCCGCAATGAATGAATTTTTCACCTCGGCATCCTTGCCGTATTTTGTGGGAACACTGTCCTTGACCTTTGTGTAAATGCTCTTTCCGGTTTCCTTGCCGAAAAGCTCTGCACGGATTTGGGGATCAAGCAATTCAAGATTAAATTCATAGAATGACTTGATGCTGTCAATCTTTTTCTTGTAGCCCTCAAATTTATAAGCATAGATTCTGCGCTTGTTCACATTTGCAAGAAGAATATTTTTGGAAATTGTATGTTCATCGTGAGCCATACAATCCTCAACCATTTCAACAAACAGACTCTTTTTCATAAAGAACATATGCATATATGAACAGTTGGATTTCTGACGTTTGGGATAAACCTGAACATCCGTCACCCGTCCGTCATCCTCAATATCAAACAAAATGTGCTTTTCAAGCTCCTTTGAAGTTAGCTGGGGAACCTGGGTATAAACCACGGTTATATCCGCCTCTTTTTCAAAGTGATACTCCATAACCTTTTCATAATCAATATTACATATAGTGTTGCAGTCAGTGAGAACAATATACTCCTGACGGCTTCGGTTCAGAAAGCTCATAGCACCACTGAGGTAGTCAATACCGCCGATAATCCTTCCTCCCATATCCTGAGTTTCGGGGGGAGGCAGAATAAACAAGCCGGTCTGCTTTCTTGCCATATCCCAGGCTCTTCCGCTTCCCACGTGGTCAACAAGAGAACGGTTTTTAAAACCGGAAGTGATACCTACGTTCACAATACCAGAGTTTATCATATTTGACAGCATAAAGTCAATAACCCTGTATCTTCCGCCCACAGGAACAGCCGCAAGAGAACGAACCCTCATAAGTTCGCCAAGATTAACCTCGGAGTTCTCCGAAAAAATCAAACCTAATGTATTATTATTTTCCATAATTCTTCACCTCTCAGGCAGTAGCCGATCCTTTCGCAGATTTTTTTGCCGCTTTTGCGGTTTTGGTTTTGTCCTTGATATTTCTTGTAACCATAGAGCAGCTTGCAACCTTAATAGCATTGTCAACAAACACTCCGGGGCCGATGAGAGTAATATCGTCAGAACAAATCTTGGTATTGACGAAATCCTCCACAGCCTCTTCTGCGTTACTGCCGATTTCTGCATTCTCCGAAATATAAGCTTCCGAGCCAATCATAGCCTTTGTAACAACAGCATTTTTGCCGATATATGCACCGGGGAACACAACCGTATCACGGACAACCGCACCTTCTTCAATTGTAACATCACAGAATATAACCGAATTCTCAACATCACCATAAATCTCACAGCCCTCGGTGATATAACAGTTTTTCACCCTTGATGATGTGCCCAGATAGTGAGGCGGAGCTGCAGGATTGCGGCTGAATATCTTCCAGTCCGCATCATCAAGAGAATATCCCGGATTGTCCGAAAGAAGATTCATATTTGCTTCCCAAAGGCTCTGGATTGTTCCAACATCCTTCCAGTATCCGTCAAAGCGGTATGCCAGCATTTTGTTTCCGTCGCCCAGCATCTGGGGGATTATATTCTTGCCGAAATCGTTATCTGATTCCGGATTGTTTTCGTCCGCAATAAGATATTTTTTCAGAACCGACCAGGTAAACACATAAACACCCATTGAAGCCAGGTTGCTCTTTGGTTTTTTGGGCTTTTCCTCAAACTCCACAATATTCATATCCTCATCTGTATTCATTATTCCGAATCTTGAGGCTTCGTCCCAAGGCACTTCAATAACAGCAATGGTAGCCGCCGCTCCTGCCTTTTTGTGGGCATTCAGCATCTTTGCATAGTCCATTTTGTAAATATGGTCACCCGAAAGAATCACAACATATTCAGGGTCAAATCCGTCCACAAACCCTATGTTCTGATAAATGGCATTTGCCGTACCTTTATACCACTCGCCCTTTTCTGCCGAAACATATGGGGGAAGAACATAAACACCGCCATCATTTCGGTCAAGATCCCAAGGACGACCGTTTCCTATATAAGTATTGAGCTCCAGAGGCTGATACTGTGTCACCACTCCCACGGCCGTAATGCCCGAATGAGCACAGTTGCTCAGAGGGAAGTCAATAATCTTGTACTTACCTCCGAAAGGCACAGCCGGTTTTGCAACGTTCTTGGTAAGGATGCCTAGTCGGCTCCCCTGTCCGCCCGCAAGGATCATTGCAACGCATTCTTTTGATTTCATAACAAAGACCTCCGTTAAATTTTGTATTTCAAACCCTGTCACGCTGACTTCCCGGGTTTTGATTTCTTAATATAAACAGCAGAAAGTTCATCAAGATCAATAATAACCACATATCCATCTTTAACTTTTTTTGCCTTCATTCTGTCATATCTTTTTTTGCTTCCGCCATATTTCTCATCATTTGTTGAAAGAACAACCTCATATTCTCCCGCACCGGGAACCTTCACCTGATAACCCTTGTGTTCCTGAGCCGCAAAATTTGCCACAACCACGGTTTTGTCTCTTCTGCTTTTACTGAGCCTCATAAAGGAAATAACCGAATGTTCACGGTCTGAAGCATCAAGCCACTGAAAGCCCGTCCAATCCTGGTCATTTTCGTGCATTGAACGATTGTTCCCGTAAAAATGGTTCAAATCCTTCACGAACTCATTGAGTCCTCTGTGGCTGTCGTATTCCAAAAGCTGCCATTCAAGACCTTCTGCAAACCGCCACTCAATAAACTGTCCGAAATCACCGCCCATAAACAGGAGCTTCTTTCCCGGATGTGCGTACATATAACTCAGAAGCAGCTTCAGGCTCTTGAACTTCTGCTCATAATTCCCCCACATTTTGTCGATAAGCGACCTTTTGCCGTGAACCACCTCATCATGAGAAAGTGCAAGGATATAGTTCTCCGAAAAGGCGTACATCATCGAAAAAGTTAACATATCGTGGTTGGAGCCTCTGAAATACGGGTCTGTTTCCATAAACCGCAAAATATCGTTCATCCACCCCATATTCCACTTGAAGTTGAACCCAAGACCGCCTCCATGAACAGGCATGGTCACGCCGCCCCAGGCAGTTGATTCTTCAGCAATCATAAGCACATTGGGGAATTTTTCAAACACAACCTTGTTCAGCTTCTGCAAAAACTCAATCGCCGCCAGATTTTCGTGACCACCGTATTTATTGGCAACCCATTCTCCGTCACGACGGTTATAATCAAGATACAGCATACTTGACACCGCATCAACACGAAGACCGTCCATATGATATTCCTCAAGCCAAAAAACCGCATTGGAGATAAGGAAAGAAATAACCTCACTCTTTTCCCAATTGAAAACAAGTGTACCCCACTCCTTGTGCTCACCAATTCTCGGGTCGGGATGCTCAAAAAGCGGCGTTCCGTCAAAAAGTCTCAAGCCGTGAGCATCACGTGGGAAATGTGCCGGAACCCAGTCCATAATAACACCTATTCCCGCCTTGTGACATCTGTCCACAAACGCTTTGAGCTCCGCAGGCTTTCCGTATCGGCTGTTTGCCGAATAATATCCCGTAACCTGATAACCCCATGAACCGTCAAAGGGATACTCACAGATTGGCATAAGCTCAATGTGAGTATAGCCCATTTTCCTCACATAGGGAATAAGCTCATCCGCCATTTGCATATATGAAAGCATATTCCCTTGTTCATCACGTTTCCATGACCCGAAATGAACCTCATAAATATTCATAGGTCTGTCATAGGGCGGTTGCTTTTCCTTTTTTCTGAACCAGGCTTCATCACCCCATTCATAAGTCAAATCGGTTGTAACCGATGCCGTTTCAGGTCGCAGCTGGCTCCCAAAAGCAAAGGGGTCAGCTTTCAGAAAAATTTCGCCCTGAGCAGATTCAATGCTGAACTTATAGCTCTCGCCAACAGGAAGATTTTCAATAAAGCAGAACCATATCCCGTGTTGGGGATAAAGCTCCATAGGGTTTTTGGTTCTGTCCCAGTTGTTGCTGTCGCAAACCACCGAAACCGACTTTGCATTTGGTGCCCAGACAGCAAAACTATACCCGAAAATATCCCCGTCGCAAACTCTGTGTGCCCCGAGAATATTATAACTCTCACAGTTTTCACCTATATTGAAAAGGAACATCAGCTCTTCAGAAACTCTGCGGTTTTCCTTTGCCATTTCAATTTTCCTCCGTATTTTCCTTCTTTGGTTGTTTTTAATCAATTGCCGTTAATACGCATTTTTGTTTTTGTGCAATCTTACTAATACCATTTTAGCACTCTAAAGCGGTTTTGTCCACTAAAAAAAGCACTTTCTTGCATAACTCCCAGTTTTACGAAAATTTTTTGTTAATATTTACCTAATTTCATATAAATTTGCACTCAATCCGTCAACAAAAATCCTGTTGAAACCCTTTTCCAAAGTAATTTTCTTTTCCCCGATAATATCCAAAAGCTCTGTCACGTCCGACACTTCAACAAAAAACTCTCCGCTCTGAGCATTTCTGTTCACAACGCACAGCAATCTTTGTGATTTTGCAGGATTTCCGAAAACATCCGTATCATCCGAAATTTTTCTTTCAAAGGCAAATATTCCGTCCTTTGCATAAATAGTTTCAAATTCACCTGTTTTCAGACAATCTGACGAATTTCTGATGCCAATCATCTTTTTGCAAAAGCCTCTTAATTCCTCATCAACACACCGCCAGGTGTACGGCATACGATTGAATGGGTCACTGAGTCCCTGCATCCCGATTTCATCACCGTAATAAATGCTGGGAACTCCCGCAAAGGTCATTTGCAAAAACACAGCCAGCTTCAGGCGTTCAATGGCAAGGGTTTCGCTTTTTGCATCCAATCGGAATGCGACTTTCTGTTCCCTTGACATATTGGGGTCGATATACTGTCCGCTGAGAACGGTTTTCACCCTCATTGTGTCGTGAGTTCCCAAAAGATTCATAGCAGAATAAAGGCTCTCCTTGGGATAATGCTCCGCAACGGTCATAAGTCTGTCATCAAAGGTTTCAGCATCAATCCCGCCTGTGAGAAAAGCAATCACATTATCCTTGAAAGGATAGTTCATAACGCTGTCCAGCTCGCCACCAAGGAGATATTCCCGACGTTTTCCGTAGCTTTCCTTGTTGGAAGCATCCTCCCACACTTCACCGATAACAACCGCATCCGGGTTCTCCGACTTCACTTCTTCCCTGAGAATTTTTATGAAATGGTCAGGCAGTTCATCAGCCACATCAAGTCTCCAGCCGCAAGCACCGCATCTCAGCCACTTTTTTATTATAGCATCATCACCACGAAGGATATAGTCAATATATGTCGGAGACATTTCATTTACGTTAGGGAGATTTGAACATCCCCACCAGCTTTCATATCCGTTTCCATTCCACTGATACCAACCACGGTACGGTGAACCTCCGTCACGGAAAGCCCCGCAGTTTTCGCCGTAATTGCCGTATTTGTTGAAATAAACGCTGTCGCTTCCGGTATGGCTGAAAACACCGTCAAGAATAATTCTGATACCCTTTTCGCCGCACAATCTGCAAAGGTCCTCAAAATCCTCTTTAGTTCCAAGAATTGGGTCAATCCTTCCGTAGTCCCCGGTATCATACCTGTGATTTGAAAAGGCCTCAAAAATCGGATTAAGATAAATGACACCGATTCCCAATTCCTCCAGATACGGAAGCTTTTCAATAATCCCCCTCAGGTTTCCCCCGAAAAAGTCATTGCAGGCAGGTCCGTTTTCGTGTGGATGCATATTGAAAAACACCGGCTCATACCAGTCTTCATGTATAATATATTCACCTTTCCGCTCAGGTATTTCCGAAAGTTGTCCTTTTCTGAAAAATCTGTCGGGAAAAATCTGGTACATAACCGATTTTTTGAACCAGTCGGGAGTTTTGAAGTTCTTATCATAAACCGTTATCTGCCAGGAAGACTCATTGCAGTATTCCAAAGTATCACTTCCGCCTTTTTCCGACCTGCAACAAAAATACCGTCTTCCGTCCTTTTCCGCAACAAAATAATACCACAAAAGGCACGGACGGTCAGGCATTTTCACAGAAGCAGAATAAAGCTCTCCGTCTGTTTTCTCCATAGGCACAAGAACTTCCCTGTCCTGCCATATACGAAGCCACATTCTTTCGGGATTCATATCCGTTGAAACCGAGAGGCGAACCTCCGCCTCGGTAGGTGCTGCTCCAAAAGGACTTCTGTATTCTGTTTTCCGTGAATTGTGATAAATATACATTCTTCCAAACCTCTTTTAAAAATCTATTGTCTTTTTCTTGATTTGATGATATAATTTAATATAATTCATTGTAACATAAAAATTCAAAGGAGTAAAGACATATGCCCCAATTTGATTTTGACAAAAACTACATAAAATACATAATATTTGATATGGACGGCGTCCTCATCAATTCCGAATCGGTTTGCACAAAAGCTGCAATTACCGCACTTTCAGAAGTAGGCATCACCGCCGTTCCCCATGACTTTGAGCCATATATCGGTGCAGGCGAAGACAAATTCATCATAGAAATCTGTCAAAAGCTGAACAAGGAGCATTTGGCAGCCACCGCATTGCCACGTCTCTATGAGCTTTTTGCTAAATACGTTTTTGAAGACCTTGAAGTATATCCTTCAACCCACAAGCTCATCGAAGAGCTAAGAAAACGTCATTTTCATCTGGCAATCGCTTCAAGTTCGGCGGCAAATAAGCTTGCAGTTTCTTTGGAAGCCGCAAAGATATCCCCCGACTGGTTTGACGTTATAATCACCGGCAGTGACGTAACGCAAAAGAAGCCGTCTCCCGAAATATATTTCACTGCCATGGACGAGCTTGATGCCGACCCCGAAGAATGTATAATCATCGAAGACGCACTCAACGGAATCCGTGCCGCAAAAGGCTCAGGAGCCTTCTGTTTTGCGGTTACCACCTCCTTTTCAAGAGCAGACCTCGAAAAGGAAGAACCCGACTTCATTGCTGACGACATCATAGACCTGCTGAAGGTACTTTAATCAGCAACCAAACACAAAAAATCACTACAAGGAGCGTACAAAAAAATGCTCAGTTTCATCTGCGGAATCCGGGAATCCCAAAAACTGGCCGAAATATTCGGTCGTGCAAAAAAAGATGCCGACACCGGTAAATCTGTCTTTATTCTTGTGCCCGAACAATACTCTATGTATGCAGAACAGGAGCTTCTTTCTGCTTTGGGCATTTCAGCTCAGAACAAAATACAAATTCTTACCTTTTCAAGGTTGTGCAACCTGGTCTTCTCAAAAATGGGACCTCTCCGCACAAAATATCTGGACAAAGCCGGCAAGTTCATTATGACCCGCCGTGCATTGCAAATATCCGAAAAAAGCCTTGTGTTTTTCAAAAAAAGCGTCAATCGACACGGCTTCACGGGTCTTATCCGAAACACAATATCCGAATTCAAGCGTTACGGTGTTTCGCCGACTGACCTCTCACGTTTTTCAGAAACCTGCAGTGACGAGAAGCTGGCAATGAAGCTCCGTGACCTTTCATTAATTTACGACAACTTCAACAAACTGGTTGACAGCAACCACTCAAATGCAGAGGACAATCTTTCTATGATTATCCCCCGCATTTCTGATGCCGATTTTCTGTCAGGAAGTTTCTATATAACCTTTTTCAAAAGCTTCACACCCACAGAATATTCTGTAATCGGCGAGCTTATGCGAAAGGCAGATGTGTGTGTTGCTCTGACCCTTAATAGGCTCAATGACGGCGACTCTGTTTTTTCACCACAGCGCAACACCCACAAAAAGCTCTGTGCCGTGGCAGAACAGTCGGAAATCGAAATCTGCACACCACAATTTCTTCCTGCCGAAACCGAAAATATTCACAGCGACCTTCTGCACCTGAGGAATTACTTTTTCAGTCCTGCTCCCGAAATTTTCCCCGAAGTGCCGCAGCATATCCACATTTCCGAGCCTGAAAATTTCCACAGCGAGGTAACCGACTGTGCACGGCTGATAAAAAAGCTCATCCGTGAAAAAGGTTATTTCCTGAACGATATTCTGGTTCTCACCGGCAGTATGGAAAACTACGAATCCCTTATTCCCCGAATATTCCGTGAACACGGCATAACATATTTTCTTGACTGCAAAAGACCCATCACCGACAATCCCTTTATGCGAATGATAACATCGGTGCTGGAGATTCTGGCATACGGTTTTTCTTATGACCGCATTATGTTGCTTGCCCGCTCCGGATATCTTCCTGTAACCGCAAGGGAAACCGACATATTCGAGAATTATGTTCTGGCGGCTGACATTCCCCACGGACAATGGAACAGCCGTGACCCCTGGACCTATAACCCCGACAAACACAAGTTCGATATGGTTCTGATAAACTCCATAAAAAACCGTATTGTTCATCCCGTGCTTGACCTCCAGCAAATGTTCAGCGGCAGAAAAACAGCCAAAACCATTCACAGCAACCTTTGCAAGTGGCTCAATAGCCTCGGTATTCCCGAAACCGTCGGCAAAGAAATTGACGGTTTCAAGGCTGCTGAAAATCCTGAAGCCGCAGAACAGTTGCGGCTTGTATGGAACAGTTTTGTTTCGGTGATAAATCAGATTTGTGACTTCTTGGACGAAGAGAATTCCACCTTTATCGAGTTTTATGAAATATTCTCCTCTGCCTGCGGAGAACTCTCTGTGGGAACCATTCCTCCCACCCGTGACAAGGTAATAATCAGCTCGGTTGACCTTTTCAGAAGCACCGGTGCCAAGGTAGTTATCGTCCTTGGTGCTCTGGACGGAGTGTTCCCCCGTGACTATGAAACCGAGGGGCTTATTTCGGATGCCGAACGAATCGAAATGGGCGAAAACGGACTTATTCTCGCCCCTGACACCTTCAGCCTTCAGCAGGAAGAACAGTTCCTTATTTATTCAGTTCTGACAACAGCCTCTGAGGACTTATATATTTTCGCACCAATGGGAAACCGTGACGGAAAAAGTCTCAAGCCTTCCGAAATAATCCGAACTCTGAAAAAAGACCTGTTCCCCAAGCTCCGGGTTGAAACCGGCTCCGGTGACAGCATTACCAATGCCGAAAGTCGCAATTCCGCTTTTCATAACTTGTCGGTAAAGCTTTTCAGAAGCAACTGGGAGCTTTCATCACTTTCGCCACTGTGGAAATCGGTTTATGAAGGTCTTGAAAATGACGCCGAATTCGCTCCGCGTTTGGCACACCTTCAAAAAATGAGCCGGACAACAACGGCTGACAAGCCCCTCAGCATAAAAACCGCAAAAAAACTGTACGGAAAACTGCCGCTGTTCAGCGTTTCAAAATTCGAAAAGTACAATTCCTGCGCATTCTCATTCTTTATGCGCTACGGACTCTTTGCGGAGGAACGTATGCTGGGTGGTCTGCAAACATCAGACACGGGAACCATTCTCCACAGCGTGCTTTGTGATTACTTTAAGGATAAATCCCAAAAGGACACCGACTACGCATCCATCAGCCGTGACCAATGCTTCCGTGAAATTTCAGAGCTGGTAAATCGTGCAGGAGAAAACACCAACAAAAATCTGTTTTCCTCCTCCCATCACTACAAATATATGTTGCTTCGCATAAAAAATATTGCCACAACAACCGCCTGGAAGCTGATAAAATTCTATTCCAGAAGCGACTTCCGCCCCACAGGCTTTGAAATCAGCTTCGGCGAAGACAGAACCTATCCGCCGTACACACTCAACACCAACCACGGTCAGGTTCAGCTTGAAGGCTTTATTGACAAAATCGACACAGCAGAAATCAACGGAAAAAACCACATCATCGTTTCAGATTACAAATCCTCAGAACGTCATCTTGATATGGATTTGGCAGAAGCAGGAGTACATTTTCAGCCCTTTGTTTACGCAAATGCTCTCACAGCCCATTTGCCCGACACCGAAATTGCAGGGATGTTTTATCTCCAGATGAATGACCCCATAATCAACTGCGATGTGCCGCCAACAGAACAGATGCTGGAAAAAGCCGTAAACGAGAAAATCACAGCCCACGGCAAAATTATCAACGATCCCGAAATTCTCCGCAGCATCGATAACCTTTATGACGACAAAAAAGCAATTCATTACATCAAATGCGACAAAGCCACATTGATGGAAAGGGAGTTTTTCGAAAAGTCGCTCAAAGACGCCGACAAAAAGGCTGCCGAAACAGCTGACAGCATTCTTGACGGAAAAATTGACATCAATCCTGTGAAAATAAAAGGTTTTGACCCTTGCCAATACTGTCCCTACGGCATAGTTTGCGGAAACAAATAGCAATTCCAATACAAACAATTCAGGTCTGTTGCAACAAAAATAGAATTATATATTCAACACAAAATGTCATTCCGGGCAGGTCGAAGATTCTTAAAAATAAAGAGTCTTCGGCTTTGCTCAGAATGACATTCGATTATGTATAGCTTAACCTATCTTTTTATTCTTATTTGACAGAGCCTTCCCAATCCTTGAGGAATTTTTCAATCCCTGCCTCTGTCAGGGGATGCTTGGTCATCTGCATAATGACCTTATAGGGTACGGTTGCAATATGCGAACCCGCAAGGGCGGCATCCGTCACGTGTATGGGGTTTCTTATGCTTGCGGCAATGATTTCGGCCTCGATTCCGTGAATGTCAAAAATCTCCGCAATTTCCTCAATCAATTCCATTCCCACAGCACCCACATCATCCAGTCTGCCAACAAAGGGACTGACAAAGGTTGCTCCTGCCCTTGCGGCAAGAAGAGCCTGGGCAGCCGAAAAAATAAGTGTCACATTTGTTTTGATTCCCTTTTCTGTCAACTGTTTCACAGCACAAAGACCTTCAGGAGTCATCGGGATTTTTATAACCAGATTTTTGCAGTTAATCTTTTCAACAAGTTCCAAAGCCTCTCTCACCATTCCCTCAGCATCAAGGCTTATAACCTCAGCACTTATGGGTCCGTCAACAATTGAAGTTATCTCCTTCACAACCTCAACAAAATCTCTGCCTTCTTTTGCAACAAGGCTGGGGTTGGTGGTTACACCGCATATAACCCCCATATCATTAGCTTTTCTTATTTCTTCTACATTTGCAGTATCAATGAATAATTTCATAAAATTCTTCCTCCCTAATATGTACTATACCAATATTAGTCTTTTATACGAAAACTTTCTACAAATTTCTTCACAAGTTTATATCAAAATTTAATTTTTTGGTTGACTTTTTATTATTTTTGATATATAGTAATATCTAAGAAATTTTTCGTTACAGAGCAACGAGGTGACAAAATGAAACCCAATTACGAATGTAACCGAATACTGGTTAGAAATATGAAAAACAGCCGTGAAAACCTTCTGATACGAAGAAAGAACCTTCATGACTATGACCTTCATTGGCACGATTGCTTTGAAATTGAGCTTGTTCTCAACGGAAGTGCCGTACAGTCCCTGAACGGTGAAATCCAGACCCTTGGGGCAGGCGATATTTATCTTCTGAACCCCACCGACTTCCATAGTGTAAAAAGCAACGGTGCAGAAGTCTTCAATATTATGTTCAGTGAATCGCTGCTGGATGAGGATTTGCTTCAAAAAATTCTCAGCGTTGAAAAGAATCTTGTTTTCCATCTGAATAAAAAAGAATTTGTCAACGCTGTTTCAATCATATCCCAGATGGTCGATGAGTTTGACAACACAACCGCATATTCTGAAACATACATAAAAAATCTTCTGGAATGTCTGTTTATAATCATCCTCAGAAAGAACAACTTTGAATTATCTTCGGCATCTGACAACAAGGCGTCGGGGATACGCAAGTCCATTCTCTTTATGCACAGTCATTTTCGTGAAAACCCCACAATGGCAGAAGCCGCCGAAATCTCAGGTTTCAATATGAACTATTTCAGCAGTCTCTTCCACAAGGTAACAGGAAAAACATACAAGGAATATCTCAACGAACTGAAGCTGGAATATGCAAAAAAGCTGGTTCTGTCAGGGAACCTTTCAATCTCTGAAATCTGCTTTGCTTCGGGCTTCAACTCTTTGCCCAACTTTCTGAAGAATTTCAAGTCGTATTTCGGCACGTCTCCCGGAAGTATGCGCAAAGAACACAAGAACGCAGCTGTATAAATTCAAATCGTGAACAGATTATGAATTTTCCTTTTGAAACATTGACAAAATCAATTATTTCATATAATATAAACATAGAAAGCCGCAACGACTGTTTGCGGCTTTTGTGACTTTGAGAAAGGACTGATATAATGCTCAAGAAGCTTTTATCCTGTGTCGGTGAATACAAAAAGCCAACCATTCTTACATTAATATTTATTCTGGGAGAGGCAATAATAGAATGTCTGATTCCCTTTATCACCGCCAATCTGGTGAACAATATGGAACTGGGTATGAATATGAAAGCCCTGCTCATCCCGGGAATATCTCTGGTGGCAATGGCACTTGTATCACTCACATTCGGAGGAATTGCCGGCTACACTTGCGCAAAGGCTTCGGCAGGCTTCGCAAAGAACCTGAGAAAAGCCGTTTTCAGCAAAATTCAATACTTTTCATTTGAAAACATCGACAAATTCTCCTCTTCATCACTTGTGACACGTCTGACAACCGATATAACAAACGTACAGATGTCATATATGATGGCAATCCGAACAGCCCTCCGTGCACCCCTTATGTTCATCTTTTCAATTATAATGGCATACATAATGGGCGGAATTCTGGCTTCAACCTTTGTTGTGGTAATCCCCGTATTGCTGTTTGGTCTGTTCTTTATATCCCGAAAGGCAATGCCTGCGTTCCGCCGTGTTTTCAAAAAATACGACAAGCTGAACGAATCTGTTGAAGAAAACATCCGGGGTATGCGTGTTGTGAAGGGTTTCTCTCGTGAAGACCACGAAAAGGAAAAATTCGGCAATGCCAACGAAGACATCCGTGCAGACTTCACAAGAGCCGACCGTATTATTGCATTCAACCATCCCCTTATGCAGGTTTGTATGTACTTCAATATGATTTTCGTATTGATTGTAGGCTCAAAGCTGGTAATTTCAAGCACCGGTGCAGACCTGGATGTGGGACATATTTCCGCAATGCTCACCTATGGTATGCAAATTCTGATGTCTCTTATGATGGTTTCTATGATATATGTTATGCTGACAATGTCCTGGGAATCTATGAAGAGAATCAACGAAGTTCTTTCAGAAGAGCCAACCCTGACAAACCCGGCAAACGCCATTACCGAAATCAAGGATGGCTCTGTTGACTTCAGGGACGTAAACTTCAAGTATTCATCAAAATCAAAAAAATATGCCCTGTCGGATGTGAATCTTTCAATAAAATCCGGTATGACAGTTGGCATAATCGGCGGAACAGGCTCCAGCAAATCAACTCTTGTTCAGCTTATTCCCCGCCTTTATGACACCACCGACGGAACAGTCTCAGTGGGCGGAAAAGACGTGCGTAAATATGACCTGAAGACACTCCGTGACAGTGTTGCAATGGTATTGCAAAAGAACCAGCTGTTTTCAGGTACAATAAAAGAAAACCTGCGCTGGGGCAACGAAAATGCCACCGTTCAGGAGCTTGAGACCGCCTGCAAGCTGGCTCAGGCACACGAATTTATTACCGGCTTCCCGGACGGCTACGACACCTTCATTGAGCAAGGCGGTGCGAACGTATCCGGCGGTCAGAAACAGCGACTCTGTATTGCAAGAGCATTGCTTAAAAAGCCAAAAATTCTTATCCTTGATGACTCCACCAGTGCTGTCGACACAAAAACCGACGCATTAATCCGCAAGGGCTTCAAGGAATATATCCCCGAAACAACAAAGATTATCATCGCACAGCGAATTTCCTCGGTTCAGGATGCTGATATGATAATTGTTATGGACAACGGCGGAATCTCCGCCGCAGGAACCCACGATGACCTTATGTTCACCAGTGAAATTTATCGTGAAATCTATGAACAGCAAACGAACGGAGGTGCAAGCAATGAAACCAATGCCTAATCAAAAAGGCGGCAGACCAATGGCAAAGAAAGGCAGTCTCAGCCGCATAATCAAAATGCTTTTTAAATCATACCCCGTAATGGTTCCCGTGGTTATGGTATGCATCATAGTTTCATCAATCACAGCCGCACTTCCTGCCATATTTCAGCAGCAGGTGCTCAAGGATATCACAACCTGGATGCACACCGGCGACTGGGCTGCAGCATCAAAGGTAATCATTCCCAAGGTTTGTATTCTTGGGGGGCTTTATGCATTCTCCCTTTGTGCAATCATATGCTACACCCAGCTTATGGCATTCATAACTCAGGGATTTCTGAACAAAATGCGTCGTGCTATGTTCGAAAAAATGCAAAACCTTCCCATTCGCTATTTTGACACTCACCGTCACGGTGACATAATGAGCCACTACACCAACGATATAGATGCCCTGAGACAACTTGTTTCTCAGGCACTCCCCACCATACTCCAGTGCAGTATTCTTTTGTTCTCCGTACTGTCAATTATGCTTTATTACAGCGTTTGGCTGACAGTCACGGTTCTTGCCGGGGTTGTTCTGATGCTGTTTGTAACCAAAAAAGTCGGTGGCGGCTCTGCAAAGTATTTTATCCGACAGCAAAAATCACTGGGTAAAACCGAGGGCTTTATCCAGGAAATGATGACCGGTCAGAAGGTAATAAAGGTCTTCAATCACGAAGACCGTTGCCGTGAGGATTTCAACAAAGTAAACGAAGAACTGTTTCAGGATAACTTCCGTGCTCACGCATACGCAAACATCCTTGGTCCTATAATTCAGAATATCGGAAACATCCTTTATGTCATGATTGCATTGGTGGGCGGAATCCTTTTGATTTCTCAGGTGCCCAACATCGGCATATCATCACTGGTAGCAGGCTCTATAACAGTCCTGACAATTGACATTGTTATCCCGTTTTTGAATATGGCAAAACAGTTTACCGGAAACGTAAACCAGGTTTCACAGCAGATTAACTCAATCGCAATGGCTTTGGCAGGTGCAAGCCGTATTTTTGAGCTTCTGGACGAAGCACCCGAGGCCGACAATGGTTATGTCACCTTGGTCAATGCCAATATTGATGAAAACGGTAACATCACAGAAGCCAAAAAACACACCGGAAAATGGGCTTGGAAACATCCCCACGGAGACGGCACCTTGACTTACACCGCTCTTGCCGGCGATGTGCGTCTGACCGAGGTTGATTTTGCCTATGAAGAAGGAAAAACCGTTCTCCACGACGTAAGCCTTTACGCCGAACCCGGGCAGAAAATCGCATTTGTTGGTGCAACCGGTGCAGGAAAGACAACCATTACCAATTTGCTGAATCGCTTTTATGACATTGAGGACGGAAAAATTCGTTATGACGGAATAAACATCAACAAAATCAAGAAGTCCGACCTCCGCCGTTCACTGGGTCTTGTTCTTCAGGAAACCAATCTTTTCACCGGAACGGTTATGGAAAACATACGTTACGGCAACCTTGGTGCAACCGATGAGGAATGTATCAACGCCGCAAAACTGGCAGGGGCAGACGATTTCATCACACGACTTCCGAACGGCTACGATACCGAGCTTTCAAATAACGGTGACAATCTTTCGCAAGGTCAGAGACAGCTTATAGCCATCGCAAGAGCCGCTGTTGCAGACCCGCCTGTTATGATTCTCGACGAGGCAACCTCATCAATTGATACCCGAACCGAGCAGATTGTTCAGCAGGGCATGGATAAGCTTATGGAAGGCAGAACAACCTTCGTAATTGCCCACCGCCTTTCAACAGTCAAGAACTCCAACGTGATTATGGTTCTTGACCACGGACGGATAATCGAACGGGGAAACCACGACGAGCTCATCGCCCAAAAGGGTAAATACTATCAGCTCTATACCGGAGCATTTGAACTGGAATAATAGACAGCCGGATTTCATTTTGAAATCCGGCTGTCTATTAGTTTACACTTGAATCAATTGAAGCATAACGTCCATCCCTGTAAAAACACAAGGAAAATGTTCCATCATCATAGTACTGTCCATATTTATCCACCAAAGTATATGTCCCACGTGCACACCATAGCTCTGTATAATTTTTTGTTATCAATTCCACTGTACCAATTCTATATCTGGTTGATTCCAAATCAACCTCACGTTTTAAATAGCTTCTTGACGATAATTCGCTATATAAATACCTCGGAACCCTGTCTTTTATATCACTCTCCGTAACAGTTTTTTCTTGTTGTGTAGTAGTTTCAGTTTTTCTTGAAGTTTCTTTTTCAGAAGTTTTTCTATCGCAGGCACAAAAACTAAAACACAATACTATACCGATTATAGCTATAAGCATTTTTTTCATAATAATACACTCTTTTCTTCAAAATAAATTTAATTAAACAAACGGCTATCCTTATTTAACCTTTTCTTGCAAATACCTTGTATAGCTTCGCAACTTTACTTACTTTTATATAAATATCCCCCTTTCACATTTAAATTATACTCAATCTTTGAGTAATTGTCAATACTCAATTTGTGAGTATGTTATCTTTTTTTGTGAAATACTACATAAAAAGGATGAGAAAATTGGATTACAGAGAACGACTGAAAGAACTGCGTGAAGACAATGATTATACACAGGCACACATAGGAAAACTACTGAACAAGTCACAACAAGGCTACAATCACATCGAAGCCGGCAGAGCTGAGCTTAAAATCGAAGACCTTGTGGCACTGTGCAAACTATATAATGTTTCAGCCGATTATATAATAGGGTTGACTAACGAAATAAAACCGTTAAAATAAATACTGCTAATCGAGTAGAGGCTAACTCTTAATGAGTTTCGCCCCTCTCACACCACCGTACGTGCCGTTCGGCATACGGCGGTTCAATTCATATTTCAGTATGTACTTTTAGATAGTGGTCTGTTAGTGATAGCAGACCTCTTTTCTT
>JAZNLK010000028.1:0-15031 GCA_045579055.1 Clostridia bacterium | reverse complement strand
CGTCACGTCATTTCTCAACGCAAGATAAAAATTGTTTTTGAAGCCTATTACCGAACCTTCACCCAAGCCTCTTGGCACATCTACCGTTAATTCTCCGCCAATTTCTTTTATCTCCAGCTTTTCGCCATCAAAAGAACATCTCAGCACAGAAACCGAACTGGAGCTGTGCCATGAATCTGATGCACCTTTTTTGTCTAAATGATATATAGGTATCAAGATATCCCCACATTCAAGCTCAAAAATCTGACTGCAACCGCTACCCACATTAAAGTATTTTTCCCTGTCTCCAATTTTCAAAACCTTAAATTCGTCAAAGTCGCCTTTTTTGCAGTCATAGACTGTATAAACAACCTCTGTGGGAGAAGGTTCTGGATGAAGCTCATCATTCACATAAAGCGTACCGATACCCGTAAGCAAAATTTTCCCGCTCTTTTTGTGATAAGTGGGCGTTGCATCCGCAAAGGCTATTTCAATATTTTCTCCACCATAAGGTTTTCTTGTGAGGGTTTTGCTGGGTACAATCTCCGACCATGTTTCTCCGCCGTCAAAGCTTTTTGCCATATGCATACCGTAAAAAATATCGCTGCCCGAAAGTCTCAGGGGTTGCATGGTAATAATTCCGAACCCGTTATTGTCAAATGCCGCTCTTGCATGGACAAAACATGTCCCTTTTGCAGGATTTGTTGATATTCTCTTTTGTGTAATTATCATTTTGTCACATCTCCCTTTAACAATTATTCTTAATACAATCTCCGCTATGAAGAGCAATAACGTCGCCATTTACTTTCAGAAATATAACAGAATCTGTTGTATTTTTCAGCTCATTTTTGTCCTGATTATCCGCAACAAACTTTTCAACCGCAAAAAGATATTTCAACACCTCACCATTTGTTGCATACCAAATATCTTCCTGTCCCGAAATAATTTTATAAAACTTTTCCACCTTGTCCCATCCGTAATCATACTGTGGCTGTTCAAATTCATAAGTATGAGCCATAGCAAAAAACATACTCAACTCGTTATCACATTTCAATTTGTATTCTTCTGCTTTTGCAATCAAATCTTCGTCACTGAATCTGAAGGATTGTGCTACATCAAATCTGTCGTTTATATCGGGGACAAAAGAATTATTTTCTCTGCCCATTATGGCATATTTATGCCCCGTCTCATCAAGAAGTTTTTTATATTCCGCCTCTCCTATTTCACCGTAAGAAGAACACACGTAAGCATAGCCATCAACCGTCTCTCCCCAGATTTTTTCTAAGGAGGCTTTCCCCTTTGCCAGTTCTTCTTTAACTTCATCCGAGGTCAATTTAAAAAGTCTTGGATCATAATGAGAATAAGTATGATTTCCAATTTCGTGACCTTTATACAAATCTTTAAACTCCGCAACCGTCACAAACCCCTCATTGTCAAGACTTGCAACAATAGGATAGAAGGTTGCCTTCATTTTGTACTTATTTAGCAATTCAACCATTTGTCTGTCGCCGGTAACTCCATCATCAAAACGTAATGTTACAGCTTTATATGCACCATTTGGGTAAACAAAATTCATTTTACTTCCCCTTTCCGATACTAGTTGTCTATTTTAATAAAATATACAATGTATATTACACATTAATAATATACATAACGGCTAATTCTTTCAATAGCACGATTAACTTGTTTTTGAACAATATTAACTCTATATTTTTCAACTCAATCATTAGTTTTGTCAATAAAATATTCGAGAATTCATCACATTTTCGCTTTCTCAATCGTCTTATCTCTTAATCGTTTCCAGAACCCTCTTCACGATTGCATCCACATCTTCATTTGATGCTCCTGTATACTGAGCGTACTCAGGGCTTTGTGGCATTGAGAAGAATCCGATTGATTTGCTTGCATCCTCTTTCATTGCCGCAGTTGCCGCAAGCTCAATGTCGTGATAAAGCATATCCTTTTTGAGATTGTCAACAGCCGTGCCCCCTGCCTTTGCCATATAGGTATAGCAATTGATTTTTCTGATTCCCAGTTCAATTGATTTCATATAGTCCGCAGGATTAACACCGCTTCCGCCGTGCATAACAAGAGGAATTGAAACCATTTGACCAATCTTCTTTAATCTTTCAAAATCAAGCTTGGGAGCTTTTGTATAAAGTCCGTGTGCTGTTCCGAATGCACAGGCAAGGGCATCAATACCGGTCTTTTCAGCAAAGTCCTTTGCATCGTCAGGGTCGGTATAAATGCTTTCGCCACCAGCTCCGCCGCCTTCTCTTGCACCCATCGAGCCGATTTCCGCCTCCACAGACACACCTTTCTTTGCCGCCATGCTCACAACCAGCGAGGTATTGGCATAATTCATTTCACGGTCAAGTTCCGAGCCGTCATACATAACAGAAGTGAAGCCAAGGTCAATGGCTCTTTTCACATATGACATATCTGTTCCGTGGTCAAGATGCACACACACAGGTACCGATGCCTTGTCTGCCATAAAAAGCATTATGGGAGCGATTTCCTCCATTTTCACAACACCCATCTCATCGTGAATCTGAGCGTGCATAATGATAACGGGCATTTTCTGTTCTTCTGCCGCACCGATTACTGCTCTCATTGATGCAAGGTTCGGTGTATTAAATGAACCGATAGCACATTTTTTTGCTTCTGCAACCTTTAATATTTCTTTTAAATTTACTAACATATTTTCACCTTTTCCTATTCTTCAAGCTCTGCAATGATTGGTCTCACCGCATTGTATATGTTCTTGTATGCATTATAAATCTTTCTGTATTTTTCAACTTTATCAACATTTGGAGTAAAGGTTTTCTTTTCCTTTACAAAAACCGCTTTTGCTTCATACAAATCCTTGTAAATTCCAACAGCAACGCCTGTCATCATACAAGTCCCGCAAGTTCCGGCTTCTTTTGCAAGAAGTGCTGTGACCGGACGGTTAAGAATATCCGCCTTAATCTGAAGCCACACATCAGACATTGCACCGCCACCTGTCGCAAACAGCTTTTCAGGCTTTATTCCAAAGCTCTCAAGATGCTCGATATTGGTCATAATCTCATAGGTTACCCCCTCCATAAGTGCCTTGTATATATCCGTATCAGTATGTTCAAGGGTCAGCCCCAACATTGCCGCCTTTGAACCGTTGTCCATATATGGATTTGCGGCACCTGCAAAATGGGGAAGTATCATTATTCCCGTGGGTTCATCCTTCACGGATGTATCAAGCTCAGCATAGGATTTATCCTTTGAGAAATTATCCCTGAACCATTTGAGGGTTGCACCGCCTGTAAAGGACAGTGCATAGCATACATATGTGCCGTCAAAAATATACGGCACAACCGAATAACCTTCATCATAAAGGGTTTCGCACTCGGGAACGCTGTCAAAAACAGGGGTAACACATTCAACAGTACCCGTTCCGCCAACCGCCTGACCAACTTCAAAAACACCTGCACCAATTGCCGCCGCAACCTGATCATGTGAGCCGTTGACGATTTTAACAGAATTTCTTAATCCCAAGGTTTCTGCAATATCTGACTTTATTTCCCCTGCAACATTAAAAGCAGGAACAGGCACAGACAAAAGACCTTTGTCCACTCCTGCGGCATCAAGAATCTCATCGCTCCAACACTTTTCACGTATGTCCAAAGCCATTGTTCTTGCGGCAAGGGAATAATCAATGCAGGCATTTCCAGTCAACTTATAGACAATATAATCTTCCATAAGCAAAATGCGTTTCGCCTTTGCATAGATTTCGGGCAAATTCTTTTTTATCCACATAATCTTTGGAAGGCTGTACATCTGGTGCGGTTTCACTCCCGAAATATATGTGAGTTTTTCTTCTCCCAAAGTCTCGCAAAGCTCTTTACATTCTTCGCCGCCTCTTGGGTCGGTATAAAGCATTGACGGAAGCAACACATTGTCATTCTCATCAAGAACAGTGAAGGTTTCGCCAAAGGTGGTAACACCCATTGCTGAAAGCTCGCAATGCTTTGCAGTATCCTTTATAACATGACATACTGCATCAAATATTACAGTGGCATCAATCTCGTGTTCACCGCACTTGCGGCTGACTTCATATTCCTTATATGAATTATATATAAAATTCCCTTTATCATCATAGGCCGTCAGCTTACAGCCCGTTGTACCTACATCAAGTCCACCGATAATCATAGTTTACCCCTCTATACTTACAACATCATAGCCAAGATAATACTTGAATGCTTCTTCAAGAATTGCCTTAACATGACCGTTTGCAACAGTTGTGTGATGCTTGAATCCGCCTCTGGCAAGCTTTATGAGCTTTTGCTGGAGGTTGTCAATTTTTGCAACACCACCGCAACCGAAGAACTCTTTTTCAATTACATCATCGGTGAATTCACCTTCGCTGAAATAGATTGTAATTTTTCCGTTTTCGGTCTTGCAGTTCGAGAATGTCATAGGGAATGTTCCGATTCTGCCTTCATTTGTGCCCCAACCGCTTCCGGGGTCACCCTTGTCAAACATCTTATGTGATGTAACAGTTCCTTTTGCCGCCATAAGCTTTTGAGCTGTTGAACCGCAGTGGAATAGAATTACCTTGTCTGGGTCGTCACCGTAGTTATTGTTCCAGTCAAGACAAGCGGCAGGACCTTCTGTTGCAAGAGCAAGGGCACGCATTGTGATTGCACTGCACATATCAATCTCACAGGATGCCGTAATTCCTCTGTCATTAAGCTCTGAAATGAGCACACAAGGGCAGACTCTGAGATATGTTTCCATTTCGTTCCAGCAACGAAGAGCAATTGCATCAAGATGGTATTCTTCAATATATTCGTCAATCACAACACTGATTTTTGAAAGCATAATCTTCTTATCTTCCGGAACATTTGTAAAGTCTGTATAATTTTCAAGAACTGCTTTTTTAGCAAGCACTTTTTCATCATCGTCTGCTTTTGCACGAACAAATTCAAACAGTTCCGAAAGGTCAAAGCTTTCAACATTGATTCCATGTCTCTGCATTGTAACTTCATCAAAACGAACTGTTTTGAATGCTGTTGTTCTTGCACCGATACAGCCGATTGTGAATCGCTTCATTCCGTTCACAACACGGCAAACCCCTGCAAAATCATGAAGATTTTGTGTGAATTCAGGACTAAGGGGATGAACAACGTGAGGTGTCATTACTGTGTATGGAACTTCATACTGTTCAAAAACATCTGTTACCGAAAACTTTCCGCAATAAGCATCACGTCTGTGCTGAAAGTCCATTTTCCCGATTTCATCAGGATAAGCCTGCATCAGAATGGGAACTCCTGCATCCTGAAGTGCCGCAATTGCACCGTTTTCATCAACAAAGATAGGCATACAAAGAATCACACCGTCATATTCACCTTCGTGTGATTTCAGCCACTTTGCATAAAGCCTTCCCTCGTCACGTGTTTCAACTGCACCGTAACGTGTTGCGTCCTTATCCATCATTATGTAATCATAACCGGCATCGGTAACGGCTTTCACCATATCCTCACGGGCACCTTCAATAAGCTCCGCAGGCATAAATCCACGGTTTCCGAAATATAAAGCAAATGTCTGTTTTTTCATTCATTTTCCGCCTCTCTGATAAATTTTGTTATTTATATCTTGATTATATTTCTTTTTCTGTTATAATAAAAGACAAATATGTTTGAAAAATTGTAAATTTGTACAGAAATGTGGGATATTTTTATGGATTTGAAAATTAATATTGAAAAACTTGATGATATTATGCAGGCTTTTTATTCTCTTACCAAAATCAAGATTGTAATTTTTGATGAGAAACGAAATGTTATCCGTGCCTATCCTCATAATGATTGTGCTTTTTGCAGAAAGATGAAAAGTTATGCACATACCGCAGAGCAATGTGCAAAAAATGATATTAACATTTTCAATGAATGTAAAAAGAAAGGGGAGCTTATTATATACACCTGTCATGCAGGTCTGGTTGAAGGTTGCGCACCGCTTAAACAACAGGAAAAGGTTCTGGGCTATATTATGTTCGGACAAATTTCCGATTTACCGTCAAAAGAAGCTCTTTTGCAAAACATAACAAACGTATGCCGCGAACACGGGCTTGACGAAAAAGCCTTTTTAAAAACATCAAAATCAATAAAACTAAAAAGCTATGATGATATAATGGCATCCGCAAAAATTTTCGAAGCCTGCATAAGTTATATTCTGCTTAATGAAATGCTTATACCTGAGCTCGACAGAACCATGATTGAATGCGAAAAATATATATCAACCCATCTTGACAATGTGAGCGTTGAAAGTCTTTGTGAGCATCTAAATTTGAGTCGTACCGCATTATATAACATCTTTCGGAAAAAAACAGGGCAGGGCGTTGCCGCTTTTATCAGAAACAAGCAACTGGAGAATGCAAAAAAACTATTAACAGAAACCAATTTATCAATAAGCGAAATATCTGCCCGATGTGGCTTTTCAGACTATAACTACTTCAGCCGCGTTTTCAAAAAGAAATACGGTTATTCCGCCAAATCACAGAAAAGTTTATAAATCCACTCACAATAAGAGCAGATGCCAACTTCTAAAAAACTGTTTGCACTCGAACGTGCTGTGTTCTATTACAGACAGCTTTTTGTTATTTTATTCAGTATTATCAAGCCTTTGCAGTTTTTTAATTAATGATACATAAAATTTAATTTTAGCAAAAAACGACTTTATTTGGCGTAATACACACTTTTCGAACCCCATTGTTTCACTGAAA
Source organism: Clostridia bacterium (assembly GCA_045579055.1). Classification (GTDB taxonomy): domain Bacteria; phylum Bacillota; class Clostridia; order Monoglobales; family Monoglobaceae; genus SIG440. Next base: position 8,298 of record JAZNLK010000028.1, on the reverse strand, counting down.
GATATAACTTTTGTGAAAAAGTATAGACTTTTGCCAAAAAGTATAGACTTTCGCCAAAAGGTTTAGGTTTTGCCAAATAGTACGGACTTACGCCAAAAAGTATGACTTTCGCCAAAAGGTTTAACCTTTTGGCGAAACGATAGTTTTGCTAAATTGTATCAATTTCGGAGCTTATAGACAAAGAAGAACCGTAATTTTGATACAAAGTTACGGTTCTTTTTCTATGCCCCAAAAGCCTTAAATAAAGGAGTTTTCAAAAAAGAAAAGTTCCATTGTGCATTTATATGTATTTATTCGGGGCAAAATTAGCCATCCTACATATTTTCTTAATTCACAATGATTTTTTTCTTCGAAGATAAACGCACCGCTCTTGACTTAAATTTTTGTCAAAGCGGTGCATTATAATATATATATAATTATCTAAAGGAATAGTTGTACGAATAAAAATATCACTGTTCATAAGGTGCATTTTAATACTCATTTTCATAAAACTCAAATGTGTTTCCTTTGGTTTCGTAAAGAATAGCATCACCGTCTATGTGTGTTAGCTCAAGACCGCCGGGATTAACTTCCCATTCAAAAGATGCATTTAAAGAATATGGACTAATCACAATCGGCTCATCCACGCCTTCTACAACTCCACCATTCAGGTTAAGTTTCAATACATCACCATCTAATTTCCATGTGCCTTCAAATCGTTCCAACACTTCGCTGTTACCGATTCCATAGGCATAGCTTACCGTTCCATCGGTGTTTAGCTCAAGTATCAACGATCTTTCCTCGCCGTTACCGTCATTTTTAAATCCAACCCAACTACCGCAGAACACAGCATCGGGAACTCTGTCATAAGCAGAAAATTCGGGCATCAAATCATATGGTGTGAAGTCGAAAACCTTGTTTTCGCTGTTTTCCAATCTTCCGTCCATCCCTGACTGCACCGGAGTGTATGCAATCTTTTCAGCGCCTTTTTGGGCTATTACATAAAGATTTGGAATTGTATCGCTCATATTACCACGAATCAAAACAGGTTCATTGGTGCTGATAAGTTCTTCGCCTTCATAAGGCATATACTCATCATCAAATTCGCACTTGCAAACCGAAATAGTTACGCTATCATCCGCGGGTATAACCAAATACATTCTGTAACCTTCATTTTCAGCATTTTTTTCTATACCTCTAATGAATGGTAAATCCTTAGTATAATCAAGCCCCGTGAGGTCTTTGCAAGCCGTTTCCATATCGCCTTCAAGCCAACCGAGGTATGCAACACCAATAAGCTTTCCATCCGCTTTGATTTCCTGCTTCAATGCTGTAAGCTCCGGTGCTTCTGTTTGAACTTCAGGCTTATTGGTTTCACCGCCCGGAACGGATTTCTCTTTACAGCCTGCCAATCCTAATACAAGCACAAAGGCAAGAAGCGATAAAATAAATCTTTTCATATGTAATCCTCCTTATGCCCACGGATCAGCAGACTTTGGAGGTCTGATATCCGATAATATAAACTGCTCCCACAAGAACCATTCGCCTGTGGATGACTTTGTACAAAGTCCTATCTGATGGGGAGAATCTGCACTGCCGGACTCTACCTGCAGGTGAAGATAACCCTCATCAATATTCTGTCTTGCATACGGGTTTTCATCCGGCATTGCTTGAAGCTCTGCAAGATTTGCAGAAATACCGGATAAAGTTACAGTGTGTGTTTTATTGCCTACATTTGTTACCGCTTGTTTTGCAGCCTGCCCAAAATTGTTTGCTGCCTTTGCACCTGCGACCTGAGTTGCCTTACTTTTTAACATATCGAAAAACGCCATTATTTTGCCCTCCTTATGGTTGTATTTACTTACGTTTGTATGTCTGATGGCTCACACCTTGCGCACCGTCAAATGGGAATAAGTGTCGAAGTAGCAAGGTGTTTTCATCAATCAGAGTAGCATAAAATTCTTCGTCATTGGAATAATCACTCTGAATCATAGAGAATTTCACACTCCACTCGTCATTCCCGCATCCCTCATAAACAGCCTCATCCAAAAGCACAAGCTCGGCTTCAAATGTCTTTGTATCAAATTCTGTTTTACTGAAATATTTTGCCGTTACATCAGCAGTTGAGCTTGTAATCTGAAGTTCACTTTCAATACCTTCTTCTTCAGCAGTAAATTCATAGCCATCGGTTTCTCCGTAAGCAAAAACCCATTCTCCGTCTAAAAGTGATACGTCGGGGGCAGGTGGAACCGCCATTGCTTTTTCTATAATGGCTGCATCAAGCTTTGCAAAGGGTGTTGCCGTGAGTTTTACGGTTCCTTTTGCGGCATCTTCCTGAAGCGTCCAGAAATCATCAAGAGTTATATCAAGCTTTTCGGAATCATCCCGGACATAAATGCCTGTGTTATTATAATAAATTTCAATTATCGAAGGATCGTTGTCATCAGGGTATGTAAAGTAGTAATCATCACACACAACTTCGTTATCCTTTGAAATATGGTAAGTTCCGATAATACTGTATGCCGCACCGTTTGAACCCATATTGAAGAAACTGCCGTCATCCTTTAATGAATACATATTACGGCTCATACCTTCTAAAAGAAATTCGGGAGTATCATTTTTGAGCGTATAAATCATATAAATCTCATTGTTTACAAAAGCATCATCTGCGTTGTTAAACGAACCTATTAAAAGCTCGGATACATCATCACCGTTTAAATCCTTAAAGGTATAACCAATTTCATCCAGTGCTTCATCTTCTAAAGCAAGCGCCGCATCCCATATTCCCGCCATCCCGTCATCGGGGCCAACCTTACTATCAATGTTTTTAATGAACTCGTAAGTCTTTGCAAGTACATCCTCATATTTTACAACATAGTCAACCTTTGTTTCTGTATCAGTCTTGTCGCCTGCATTGTCAGGTTTATTAACATTTGTTTTTTCGCAAGCAGACAACATAACACATAACAAAAGTAAAAATATAAGTAATCTTTTTTTCATAGGCTGCTCCTTATCCGGCAAATATTATGCCATCAAATATTTCTTCAATATTGACTCCGTCAATAGCTATATAACCTAAATCGGAATCATATACTGCTTCAACACGGCAGATTGTACCGTCAGAGCATTTCAAAAGAGCGAATCTTTCGTTATCGGTGCTGTAATAAAGCACTTCGTCACCTGCCTTGATTGTTTTATTGCCGTTTGCCGTGTTTTTCTTCTCATCATATACTTCAGCTTCAAGGTCTTGAAGGAGCGTGAAAGTAAATGTGCTTTCTTCATCGAATGTAAAGTAGGTATCGTCGGTTACAGGTATTCCGTCATCACCTGTTCGGTATTCTTTGTAGCCTGAGACAGTAGAAAGCTTCTGCGTTGTTTGCTTCAGGTAAAAGCCTTCGGGATTTGTCAAAGCATCCTGCGTGGTTAAAAAGTCTCCGCCTTCGTGATAAATTCTGCGAAGTCCGCCGTCAACACTTCCTGCCTTTTTAACGCCATAGGAAAGGTCATAACAAACTGTTTCTCTGTAGTCGTTCTCTCTTAAAATTTCGTAGTAAATATAGTTTTTGTCATCAGCCGTATGAACGAAGGTAGCATCATAGCCATAGAACCATTCTTCTTCCTCGAATGATTCTCCGTTAACGGTAATATCTATACACCCTGAATCTCCTTCATTGCTTTCATATCCACCTGCAAAAATTTCATCTATGACACCATCTCCGGTTACATCATAGTAAAAAGGTGTATCCGACGAAAGCTCGATGCCGTAAGAGGAAGGAGTGTTCTTATATTCTGCTTTCAAAACATCAGGATATTCCTCATTTGAAATGGTTACAATCTGTACGCCGGATGCATAGCTTGCTATGGAATACGGCATAAAATAGATTGTTATTCCGTTATAATCAAGTGTCCAGGAAATCGCTGTTTCGTCATTTATGATTTCTGCAATATCCGCCGTCTCATTGCGGTCTGCATCGCTCCAATGCTTATCAAGCTGCTCAGAAACGGCTTTCGCAAGCTTTTCCTTATCGTTTACAACTTCTGACAGCACAAGCTCCTTGCCGGTTTTTGTATCATAGTTTTTTCCGTGGTAATAGTAGTTGCCGTGTGCTCCGCCGATATATTCATATCCGAAATACAAAATACTTGTAACAAGTGTATCAGCTCTCCTGACATAAGATGTTACAGATGATTCAAAGGGTGAAAAATATTCATTTCCTTCAAGGTAACACTCGGTTGCATAATCCTTGTTTTCATTCAGGAAGTTCAGCAGATATTCTTTTTCCGATTTATTGTTATTCTCCAAAGCCTTTGAAAGCCCGGAGTAATTGTTTTCATCTCCATAGTAAAGCATTACCACCGGATAAGCTACCTTGATAATCGTGTCATAACTATCCTCATCATATTCTTCCGTTGAGCCAGTACCTGATATAAGCTGAATGGTATTGACTTCATCCTCCATTTTTATTTCTCCTGTATGGGGCAAACCGCCCTCGCCCCTATTACAAGCCACAAGGCTCATTATCATTAACGCGCTCAAAATCAGTTCAAATACTCTTTTCATACTTACCGCCTCCTCACAGGGAAGTATATTTTTCTTTTTTATCAAATCCTTCCGGAAAGTCTTTAGTATTTTTCGAATAAGACTTCAGATTTTTCTGATATCGGTGTTGTGTTTCGCAAGTCAAAACATCAAGCCTACAAAACCATATTAACACTATTTATCGTTTTCGTCAAATACATCCTCGCATTCCGGACAGAACTTTTGAGGATAAAAACCTTCAAAAATCTGGTCTTCATGCCATTCCTTCGGATATCATATTCCCGGATTTCCTGCACAGGAAATCCGGGGAAACCTACGAGATTCAAACTCATTCCTGGAATTTTACTTTTTAACATCTATTCCTTTGCACAAGTAAAATAGTAACTTTCCTCACCATCGTAGTATGCAACTACAATTTCATCTCCGACTATATCCCATGTAAAATCATAGTCACTATCAGCAAGATATCCGTAATCATCGCTTGTGGCCCATTTTTCGCCGGTAATTGTATCTTCTCCGAGAGAAATATCAACAGTATAGTCACCATAGAATATCATTGTCAGCAAATCAGCAGGAACAGCATCTGAAATATCCTCTTCGAGAATGTCTTTTACTTCATATGAATGCCACTCGCCAACCATATTCTTGTCTGCTTCCGGAATATATAAAGCAGGGTCTGCGGCAGGAGTTCCTTCCTGTGCAAAAATCACCTTAATTCCAAATCCCAGAAGGTCGTCAACCACAAGAGCACCATCTGTAAGATTTCCTGTGAATTTCAAGTCAAGAGCTTCTACCTCAAATGTAATTGTATCGCCTTCGGTTGCGTATGTTGCATTAATCTTCTCACCGTCGGTTGCAATAACAGCCTTTCCCGAATTGTCAACAGAAACACTATATACCGATGCCTCTTCAGCAGTCATTGTCATCCCCCACGTATCTCCGCCTACTCCAATCCACTCTCCTGCGAACTTTCCGCCTGTACTCTTGTTTTCATCGCCATCACAAGCGACAAGTGATAACATCATAACCACAATAATAATAGAAGCAAATATTTTTTTCATACTTAAACACTCCTAATTATAGTTGTTTATTATTTTAAAATACAATACCAAGGTTTCCTGAACCGGATGCTGAAAGTTTCCACGTTCCGTCTTCCTGGAGATCAAAGAAAATAGCTAAATATGCAGTATCATTATCTGTTGCTCTCCAGATAAATGACCCCTGTTTCTTGCCATAAACTTCTTTAAATTCATACTCTGTTGCATCGCAACCGATATAATCTACAAAGTCAGCATACTGCCTTGCATCGTCAAAGAACATGGTAGAGCCTTCAAGATACTCTTCAGCCGTCTTCTTGAGAATTTCTACGGTAGCTTCGGGGTCACCGATTGTCTGTAAACCTTCCGCTGTAAGGTCAATTTTGAGATTGCTTCCATCACGCGGTGCTTTTTCAGCTCCACCTTTATTTCCGCTGTCATCACCACAAGCTGCGAATGCAAACACCATAATTCCTGCCAAAATAACTGCTAATAACTTTTTCATAATGAAAATCCTCCTAAAATATAAATTTGATTTTTGTTTGCTTTATTTTTTTCTGCTTCATTGGCACGTCTTGTGTAAACAGAAAGTCCACCATTCTGCGCATCGTTCATCGCTACACACCCTTTACTGTGCTCTTTATCGGGGAGAGCACAAAGGCTCTCCCTTCATTTATTCATTATTCTTCAGTAGTGGGAGTAGTAGACGATTTATTAACGTGGTTAAACGGTCTTGATATGGGAAACTGTCTTGCTGATGAAGAACCAATCTTTGTAACGGTGAAGGTTCCAAGCTTTCTTCCTGCCTGACGAACTTCCAATGTCTGACCTACATACCAAACACCCTTATGAGATGTAAACTTTACAGTAATGTTTTCCTGTGTTTCGCCGGGGTTCATTGTACCGTCTGTAAGACCTGTGATTACACCTGTAACATCATTTGCATAATAGAACTGTGGACTAAATTCTTCTTCAATCGCTGTCGTTCTGCCGCCTTCTTCCTTTGTAAGAAGTGTAAGTGTGCCTACAAGTGTGTTTGCAATATTATAACCTGCATCAGCACCAATGAGTGCGTCGCCTCTTTCAACTGTGCCTTTTTCGATTTCAGGATTGAGAAGAAGACCGATGTTGTCTCCCTTTTTAGCTTCATCAAGATTCTTATTGAACATTTCAATGCCTGCAACGGTGGCTTCCGTTTCGTTGCCGTCTGCGCCGATAATCTTGATTGCATCGCCTTTCTTCAGCTCGCCCTTGATGATGCGACCTGTTGCAACAACGCCTTTGCCGGTAACGTAGAACACGTCGTCAGCATACATAAGAAATCCCTTGTCTTCCGCATCTTCGGTGGTTTCTGACGGCTGGAATTTATCCTTTGCTCCACCGGAGGATTCGTTGTTTTCGGAATTCTCAGGCTCGGTGGTTTCTTCTTTCTTTTCTTCCTCTCCAACAGAGGTGAGCGTTGCCACTTCACTTGTTACAGTGTTGCCTTCAGCATCGGTAACGATACAACGATATTCAGCGGTAAAAGACATAGAACCGGTATAGACAGTATACTTTTTGGTTTTTGAACCTTCGCCGAAATCTTCACTGTCACAGTTTTCCCATTCAAGATTGTTTTCGCGGGATTGCCACTGATATGTGTAGGGAGTCTTGCCGCCTTCTGCCTCTACTTCAAACACCGGTCTTTCGCCGGCTTTTATTGTTACATCTTCAGGCTGAGTCTTGATAGCGAGAGCTTTTGTTTCTTCCTTATTTTCTTCTTTTTCTTCAGGTTTTGTTTCTTCTTTCTTATCTTCTTCCTTGCCCATATCTGTAATGCTAACTCTCTTTGATTCGTCCATCATACGGGTAAGGATAGCCGCAACCTCTGCTCTTGTGATATTGGCTAAAGGATTGCAGTTGTGAGCATCATCAATACCGGTAAGGATACCTGCACGGTAGAGCTTGTAAACACCTGCAGCATATGCACGGGATGACGGAACATCGGGGATAGAGTTATCAGGAACATTGTTAATTGCTTTTAAGCCATCATCGGGAAGTGCCTTTGCAAAGATTCCCATATAACCTGCTCTTGTTGCATTTTCTGTGTAGTTATATTCTTTATCAATGATTTCTTCGTCTATGCAGTAGTCCACATAAGGCTTATACCAGGGGTTTCCGCTCGCAAGAGATATTGCACCTTCATTGTAGAGCTGATTCATACAAGCTGCAAGCTTGATTGCTTCTGCATAGGTAAGGTTATCGTTCGGTGCATATGTTGTGGTAGATTTACCATTTATAAGTCCCATTTCAACTGCTGATTTAACATCGTCATAGAACCAATCGCTCTTTTTCACATCTGTGAATTTCATTTCTGCAGCAAATACTGTTGCCGCCATGCTGATGCACATTGTAAGTGCAAGTAATAAAGAGAGTAATTTTCTTATTTTTATTCCACCTCTATATAAAATTTACTTAGTAACTTCCACCGCCACCGCCGTGTGTTCTGCCGGATGATGACTTATGGCTTCCTGAATTGTTTTTCGGTTTCTCTGTTTTTGTTATACTGCTGTAGAGGAAAATATCTTTCGACATTGTGAGCTGTTTGCTTCCGGGTATTACATAATTTGCCGCATAGTCGTTTTCCACCGCTGTTTTCATTTTAGCAAGCTTGCTTTGCATCATAAACCAAGCAATGATTAACGGAAGAAGAAGTGTGCATCCGATAACAATAAGCAGATACTTCATATCATACTGTTTCTT
>JAZNLK010000027.1:0-16965 GCA_045579055.1 Clostridia bacterium | reverse complement strand
TGATTACCTTATCCTCAACAACACCCATTCCGGTCTCAGCAACCGCCATCTTTGCAAGGGGAATTCTCGCTTTGTTTGCAGCTGACGCAGCTGCCAAGAAAATTTTGTCAACCTGTTCCTGTGAATAGGTTGCAAAAACTTTCTGTGCATTTCTTGTGTGTCTTATGGCTTCTTCAAGCTTTTCAACACTGTCTACAATCTCGTAGTTTTTCTTTTCCATTTTTAGTCCTCCAAAAAAAATTTTCAGATTCTCCGGTTCTCATCTTCGTTAAGATTTTAACACACTTCATTTCTTTTGGGAATTCTTAAAATGTTTATCGGGGGTTATCAAAAATGATAACCCCCGATAAAGCTCTGCTGTTACAGAAAAATATTTATCCGAATATTTTTTTCTTTGATTCACTCAATTTATCAATAAACCTCAAATCAAGCTCCGAAAAACTGTATCCCCTTTTATAAATCAGAACATCAAGGTATACCCTTGTATTCTGATTGCATCTCTTTTGAACAAGGTTGTATCTTGAAAGCAAATGTTCAGGTGGCGTCGATACCCACATAAATGTTTGCGGATTTTTTTCCAATAAATCATACTGACTTCCCCGCTCAAATACATATATTCTGCGGTTGATATTGTCAGGAAGCTCCTCCTTCACCACTTTTGACATAGGCATCGATGGAACATAGGGGTCAGCATGGGCGATTTCAATATAATCCGTCAAATCATCAAATGAAATGTCCTCTTTCCGTGCAAGATTGCTTTCCTTGCTCATAATCAGCGAATATGAAAACTCATTCACCAGCTCATACTCAAATCCTTTTTCATCCAGCATTGCTTTAAAATACTTATCGTAGTTCTCGGCATATCGGATTATCCCTAACTTATAGTCGTGATTGACCATATTATGAATAGTACGTTGTGAATTCGTCTCCTTGTAAAATATTTCGGCAGAATCCATAGTAAGGGTTTTTGAAAACTCAGCGAAAGCTTCCGATATATACCCCGCACGTGGAACAGAAATGGAAAACTTCTGTTTGTTGGGTGTACCTTCTTTGTAATGCTTTTCCAGCTGTTCAATTTGACCCAGAATTTCTTTTGCATAGCCAATAAAATCTTCCCCTTCAGGTGTCAGCTTCATCCCTGTTGGCGTACGTTCAAAAATCGTTATTCCCAGATTCCCTTCAAGCTCCTTTATTGAACGGCTGATGTTAGGAACCGCTATCAGAAGCACTTCCGACGCCTTTTTGAGAGACCCCATTCGTGCAACCTCTATGGCATATTTCATATGAAGTATATTCACTTTTGCATCACTCTTTTACTTATCTTGATATTCTTTCTACTTTTATAAGGTTGGTGTTTCCGCTCTGACCATTGGGCTGACCACCTGTGAGAACCACATTGTCACCCTTTGAAAGTTCAAAAATCTTCTTCGCCTCATTCACGGCATGATAGAACATAACTTCAACAGAGTTAAATTCCTCACATACAACCGGAGTTACACCCCAGCTCAGGTTCAGCTTTCTCCAGACCTTCTCATCTGTTGTCATACCGATAATGTCAACAGGGCATCTGAAACGGCTGACCATTCGTGCAGTTTTTCCACTAAGGGAGCTCACCACAATACACTTTGCATTAACATCAATCGCCATTGATGCAGTTGAATGAGAAATTGCATCGAGGTTGCTTCTGATTTCAAACTCAGCAGTTTTGAAACGCTTTGCATAGTTTATTCCCATTTCGGTGAAACGGACAATTTCAACCATATTCTTAACAGCCTCAACAGGATACTTTCCTGAAGCAGTTTCTCCCGACAGCATAACAGCCGAAGTTCCATCGTAAACCGCATTGGCAACGTCCGAAAGCTCCGCACGGGTGGGACGGGGGTTGTAAATCATAGTTTCAAGCATTTCTGTTGCTGTAATAACTCGGCTTCCCAACATTCGGCACTTGTTTATGAGATATTTCTGAACAGCAGGAACCTCAACAAAGGGGATTTCCACCCCAAGGTCGCCTCTGGCAATCATAATGCCGTCCGCAATCTCGCATATTTCCTCAACATTGTCAACACCGCTTCTGTTTTCAATCTTCGCAATAATATCAATAGTCTCGCCGCCGTTGGAATTAAGGAAGTTTCGCATATCCTCAACATCCTTCTTGCGTGAAACAAAGGATGCGGCAACAAAATCCACTTCGTTCTGAATTCCAAAAAGCAAGTCTTCTTTATCCTGCTGACTCAGGAACTCGTGCTGCATTACCTTTCCGGGAAAATTCATACTCTTTTTGTCAGAAAGCTCACCCCCGGCAACAACTTCGCAGATTGCGTCCTTCTCCTTGATTTCTTTTACACGAAATGTAACCAATCCGTTATTTACGGTTACAGTGTCACCCACATTCAAATCTTCCATCAGGTGATCATAGTTAACCGAAACCCTTGTTTCATCACCAACAATATCATCAATGGTGAAGGTAAAAGTATCACCGTCGGCGAGCGTGATTTTTTTGTTTTCAAAAGTACCGATTCTGTATTCAGGACCCTTGGTGTCAAGCATAATTGCAATGGGCAGATTAAGCTTTTCACGAACCTTCTTTATCAGGTCGATTTTATTCTGATGATCTGCATGAGTTCCGTGAGAAAAATTCAGACGTGCCACATTCATTCCTTCAAGACACATTCTTTCAATAATTTCTTCACTTTCACAAGCAGGTCCAATCGTACAGATTACCTTTGTTTTTCTCATATTGTCAACTCCTTTGTGGATTATCTCGTCAATAGCTATATTTTACTATATTTCATCTGCTTATTCAAGGTGTATTTTTTACAGATTCATCACTTTTTCTTATACAAAAAGAGAGGTTCACCCCAAGGATGAACCTCACGCAACAATATACGCTTTTACTGCTGTTTGTTGTTTTTCTTTGTTGTTGCCGAATTCAGAAGCATTGTCAGAACAACAATAACTCCTATAACTATAAATATACCAAGCATACCTATGCCCATATACTTGAGATTCTCAATAAATCTCTCGGGCTGTGCATTTGTGAAAATTTCTGCGTTCATAACTTTCTCCTTTCAGATTTTGTCTTCCCGATTAGAGGAAGAAATTAAGTATCATACCGCCTGCAATAACCGATGCAATCTGACCGGATACGTTAACACCGATGGAATGCATAAGCAGGAAGTTCTGAGGATCTTCCTTGAGACCCATCTTGTGAACCACACGTCCTGACATCGGAAACGCAGAGATACCTGCCGCACCAATCATGGGATTGATTTTCTTCTTTGAGAACAGATTAATGAGCTTTGCAAACAAAACACCGCCTGCTGTATCAACAATAAACGCAATCAAGCCAAGTCCAAGAATCAACAATGTTTCCGCCTGGAGGAATTCTCCCGCTTCCATTCTCAGCGAAATTGTTATACCAAGGAAGATTGTGATTATGTTTGCAAGTGACTTCTGAGCTGTTTCCGAAAGGGAATTGAGCACTCCGCACTCACGAATAAGATTACCGAACATCAGGAAACCGACCAACGCAACCGAGTCAGGTGCAACAAGACCGGCAATTGCTGTAATAACAATGGGGAACAGAATCTTTGTTGTCTTTGAAACTTCCTTCTGGGTATATTCCATACGAATCATACGTTCCTTCTTGGTTGTGAGTGCCTTGATTACCGGTGGCTGAATAATGGGCACCAGCGCCATATAGGAATATGCGGCAACCATAATTGCACCAAGATATTTTGATTCGAGTGCCTGAGCCACAACAATTGAGGTGGGGCCATCAGCCGCACCGATGATTGCAATTGACGCAGCGTCATTGTCGCCAAAGAACATAGACGCAAAGCAAAGGGTAAAGAATATACCGAACTGTGCTGCAGCACCGAATATCATAAGTTTCGGGTTTGACAGAAGCGGGCCAAAGTCAATCATCGCACCGATACCAATAAACAGAATCAACGGGAACAATTCATTTGAAATTCCTGCATCAAAAAGTGTCTGGAGTGTTTCAACAGCTCCTGAGTTGGGCAGATTAACAAGAATTGCACCAAAGCCCATGGGCAAAAGAAGTGTAGGCTCCATTTCCTTTTTGATTGCCAGAAAAATCAGAATTCCGCCAATCAGCCACATAACGCCCTGTTGCCAGGTCACATCCAACAAGTTTTCGTAAAGTACTTCCATTTTATACTTCTCCTTTCATAAAAAAGTGTTTGATTAAACACTTCAACTCCCCTGCCCCTCAATCTTGAGGGGATTAAGGAACACTTTATTTATAATTTAGGAAAAATAACAGACTGTTATAATTTCCTAAAAGATAAAAAAAAGACCATATACGGACACCCGTACATGAGTCTTGTTATTTAAGACAAGCCGAACCGTATCCGGTCGTGAATGACGACTTGTCACGCAAAAAGCTTGCGCCGAACTACTCCCTCATAAGTAACTCCATATATTTTACATCACTTCCACGTATTTGTCAAGAACTTTTTTCACATCCTGCAACTTTCTTTTCGGTGAGTTTTCGCAAAACCAAGTAACACCGGGGTTTCTCAATGAAACCTCAGTGTTAAAGTGAAAAAAATTTTTATTTTTGAATGGATAAATCCATTCCCTACAGTACATTTTGATTGAACTTATTGGGGTAGAGCAAGTTTTTTGACAGTCTGAGGTACTGCTAAACCAGCACCTCAAAACTATTTATACAGCATAGATATCAAACACCATAATAGCCGCATCGGTATCTCCAAAATGCCTGATTTTAATTTTTTCTATTTTCTTGTCTGCCTCTGCGTTTTTCCAAGGTCTTGCATACAGTGTATAATCCAATCCATCACAGGTTTTTCCCATTATCGGTTGGCTGTAACAAGTGGAAGTATATCCTTCGTGCCTGAACAAAGGCGATTCAAGAGGTCTTCCGTATGCAAGGCAGTATTCACCTATATCACGACCGAATATTATCGGTGCTGTAACTTTTTCACCGTCTTTATATATAATTTCATACTCACCCATGGGCTTCATTTCCTGCCAGGGCATTCTTCCGCCGTTTTTATCGGTAGCCTGAACAAAATACAGCTTTTCCGAACGTATATCAACAGCGATTTCCTTGCTTTCACCCGCATTGACCTTCACGGCACCGTCAATTTCATAGCTGATATCGAAAGGAACATCACGTCCGCACTTTTCAATAAGAAGCTTTTTTGCATCGGATAAATCTAAGGCATCTCCCCTGATTTTCTGCATCATACTCTTTGAATACTCTGTAACAATCCCGGTATATGTCTTTCGCAAATTCTCATGATAAACTTCGTTCCACATCATATTTGCTGCGTAAACCAATTCAAACATTTTGCCTTCATAGCAATAGCTGTCCTCGCTGCATTTTACCCATGCTGACACTTCTGCGCCGTGAATACCCTTTATATACTTTCTTTCATTAAACCTTGGGTAATGACTGGAATAAAAATTACCGATAACAAAATCAAAGCCTTTGTCACTGATAATATTCTCTGTATTTTCATCAAAATGAAAATACCAGGTAAAGGGCAGACACATTATATCCTTTGGAACAAGGTCAATAGCCTCAGGTATGCTGTAAACCTCCTTCATAATCATATCCGACCACATCATGGTTTTCAGACCTTTTGTCGCAATATAATCGTGCATCTTTGTTATTTCATCCGCAAGGAGCTTTTCTACGGGAAAAGCCTTGCACTTTTCGCATTTGCCGTACGTATATATTTCGTCATGCCCGATATGGATATACTTTTCAGGCTGGACTACGTCACAAACCTCATCTATGATATCATAGAATATTTTGTAATAATCCTCGTGATTGGGACACATACAATGATGGTAAAACTCGTCCGGTCTTTCATCAGCACCATATGCATCACCGATTTTCTCATCAACATATTCAGGCTCCGCTGTTTCAGGGTATGCCATTGTCACATACTGAACATGTCCGAAGGTTTGTACTTCTGCAACAATTTCAAGTCCAAAGCTTCGGATATACGCACAAAAATCACGCATCTCATCCTGAGAATACGGAATCTTTCCCAAAAAGCCATAGTGCGCCGGACGGGGCCACAAACCTTTTTCAAAATTCTCACAAGCTTCAACCCAAGCCTCATTGATTTTCGGATGACGCTTGTACTCCATAAGAGCAGAAATCTGCAAAATAATCGTGTTGTAACCAAGGGGAACCACAGCATACTTGATAAGACGTTTCAAAAATTCAAATTCACTCTTATCAGGAAGCGCAACATGAAATCCTCTGATTTCCATATATGGTTCATCCTTTACCGAAGCGAACCTGATGCCCTTTTCGCTGCAAAGCTGCAAAAGTTTTGCAGCACCGTAAACAAAGCCTCTCTTGCTTGCGGAACAAACAGTTGCACCTTCAGAATTCACTTCAACTTCAAAAGCTTCGTCAGACATTTCCTTAACTATAAATCTGACATTTCCCTCATTATTCATTGCGACCGCACCAAAGGTTTCATAACCTTCTGCAAAATACAGAGCACCCGCAATTGCATCTTCATTCTCAGCATATAATCCGGTTACATTGCCAAGATATTCACAGCCAAGCTTAATGGACTTTGGTTCAGGATATACTGCATCACAAAGCTCCGTTCCGCCAAAAATCTTAAATCCACCAACAATTATATGGGCATAGTCTGCGTTCAGACGAAGAACAAAGTGCGTTCCGCTATACCCTACATCCACTTGTATGGGTGACGACGCTTCAGGTTTATCCGCAGCAAGGGTGCCGTCCGAAAGCATAACTATTTTTGATGTTTCACAGCAAAGATTGCCACCGGTTTTTGCACGATATTCGCCAATTGCTTTGTAGCTGTTATTTTCAACAGCAAAAACCTTTATATCCTTTATCTGAGACAAAGCTCTGATTCGGAAATAAATATTATCAACGTAACATTCTTTATCGAAAACAAAGTGAATATCCACTCCGCTGTCGCCAATAACTGTACCATCAAAGCCAACAAAACCCGAAAAAAGTTGACCGTCTGTGCCGTAATTCTCACATTGTTCGGATTCCTCGGGGCGAGTTGGAAAAATATTCTGTTTCATTCCTCTTTTTGTATAATAATATAAAACCGAAACCGGTGATTCGTTATCAGTTATTTCTCCTAAGTACACCAAAACAACTCCTTTATCAATAAACTTTACAATTTAAATCATATCACGGCAACAACCCCTTGTCAACGGGTTGTATTTTCGATTTTTTACTTCTTTCTTGGCTTTTTCACAGCTTTAACACAAAAGGAACAGATTCCCGAAGGAACCTGTTCCGAATACCTATCCTTTTATGTTAAAGAGCCGAAACATATTCAGCATATTCTGTTGCGTGCATAAACACAACTCCCTGAGATTTGAGCCAGAGCAGGAATTCATACATATTGGTTTCAGGCGCTCCTCCGTCTGCCCAGCCACCGGGATGTGCCTGAAGCATAACATAGTCATAACCCTTGTCCATTGCCGCATTCCATTTTGTTTTCAGGTTTTCAACAGTATCCGTATTACCCGTTCCGCCAGCTTCAACGTCAATGTACTTCCAGAAGGTTTCAAACCCGTTTTCTTCATTGAAGAAGCCGTTGGCATTAAGTGTTGAATCATTGCTCTGTCTGACCATAAGAGCCTTGTATTCGGGATACTGATTGAATGCCTTAACCGTATCTGCATTAACCGAATTGTTGGGAGGTGCCATTGAGGTTATGGTCATTCCCATATTTTCGGTTGTACGCTTTACATTTGCAAAGTCGTCAAGCTGGTCTTCAAGGCTTGAAACGCCAAAGAAGCCTGTTCCTCCATAATATCCGTGGCTTGTGAGTTCAACGTAAGGACTTTCATACATAGCCTGCATTTTTTTGATGTCAGTTTCGTCACAGAGCGAACCATTTTCACGGTCAGGGTCAAAATACATAACCATAAAGATAAAGTTCATTTTTATATCATTTTCTTCAGCCCAGTTTGCAATATCCACAAACTTATCAATATTATTGGTATTCAGGTCATCGAACTTCACAAGTGCAACCTTTGTATCTGCTGACAAAGCTTCAAGAACCGCCGGTTCGCAGTAAGGTGCACCTGTTTCTGCATCCCAAACAAACCCCTTGAGAATATAAAGCTTTCCGTCATTGGGAACAGCCAGGTCAAGGGTATGGGTTTCTCTTTCCTCGCCAACCGTGAAACTGTCAAAATCACTTGTTACCAATTTCCCGCCCTGATAGAGACCTGCCATAAAGAGCATATCATATGATTTTCCATTATTCGCCTTTGCCGTAAAGTTTACGGTGATGTCACCCGACTCCACGAACGACAAAGCTTTGTCGCCCTTTTTGAAAGATATAGCCGACATCTCAAGATCCTGTCTCACGGTATCAAACTCAATGTAATCGGTGAGAGTGTTGCCGTAAAGATCATCAACTCCCGTAAATTCGATTATGTAATATGTACCCTGAACCTTTTCAAAGCCAACCTTCACCGTATAGTCATCAACAAAGGAAATATCACTTATCGCCACATTGCCGTTGTTCACCTTAATTGAATCCGTTGTGAAGGAACTCTTGTCAATGGCATTGGTAAACTTCGCATAAACATCGTCTGCCGCAGTAATATAGTAGCCCTCACCGTGAGTTGACTCATCCTCCATAAGTTCAAAGTCATAAAGAGTGGTGTATTTCACATTATCAAGACTTATGCTGCTTGCCGCCGCAGTTGTCCAATCCAGATTAAGAATCTTTGTTGCCTTTTCCCCAAGAACAATAACCGAAGAAGCAACCGCCTCGCCGCCCTTTGTCACAGCAACCGTTGCACTGTAATTTGCCTGATTGAATGTTACGTTTACATTGTATGTTCCGGCTGTTATAGCCACATTGGCAACCTCAGCTCCACCAATATAAAGCTTTCCGTCAGCACCAAATTTTGCAATTTCAACAGGTGCAATCACTCTTTGTTCATTTGTATACGCAGTCTGGTTCTGGGCAACAAGCTTTCTGTCTGCTGCAGTACTGTCAATGGTAACATCTGCAGAATAATTAAAGTTTGTATTAAGGAAAGGAACCTTCATTTGCGTAACCGACTCAGCATCCGCCGCTGCTGTAACCTTTAATGCTTCACCTTCAATAACCTGTGTACCGTTTGTTGTTGTAAACGTTGTTGCATCGTCAGCATTGGCAAAAGCATATGAACCGGAAACTGCACCTTTAAGTTTGGGCACCGGACCAAGTTGCATATCACCAATAATCATCGATGTTGCCATTGACCAGTCATTTGCTTTTTTTCTGTTTGTATAATTGAGACGAAGTCTATAGATTGATGTGTATGCACCATTGAATGAGTAATCAACCGGTGTAACAAATCCGGTTGTCTGATAGGGTGTTGCAACACCTTCCTGAGTAAGCTTAATTGTGTAATAACCTGTGTCACAATCAATAGTTCCTTCAAGGTCATACCATTTGTCAATAGCAAAATCCAGACCTGAATCCTTTCCCATAACGTTTATGCTTCCATTAGGACTAACAGATAAAACAGTATAGTTATTCGTTACCTGAATATTAAAGGTTGCGAAATTTCCGTCTTCGAACTTAAAATCTGTTTTGAAATATGCGGCATCATAGATATGATTTGCTTTTGCAAAGTCAAAATAAATCTGAGGATAGAGAAGTGTGTTTCTTACATAAAGAAGATTTCCTTCCTTATCGTACACATCACCACGCTTGCGGGTTGTTCCGTCTTCCATGGCCACATCTGAATACGACCATTCATATTCTTCGGGATTGAGAACCCAGGGCTTCAGTCTGATTGCTTTTCCTCGTTCCGTTGAAACACTTTCGAGAGTTGTACCGTCACCTCTGCCGCCATCGCCATAAAGCAAGGTACCCTTTGAGTTATAGGAATTGATTGTCGACTTTGATGACAAGTCAATGTTCTCAAAATCAAGAATTGCATGCTTGGAAGTATCCATTCCGCCAATATGGAACTTATATATTGACTCCAGCTTCAGATTATCGAAATATGTAACCTGCGGCGGCTTCCCCTGCATATATGTCGGGTGATTAACTCTCGCATTGTGATAATAAATGAAACCCTTTATTTCACGAAGTGATGCAAGTGTTGTGTTGATACCGGAGGTTTCATTGAGCATAACACCATCTTTCCAAATCTGAACCTTGAATTCACCGGTGTCAATGTTTGCCCATATTTTGTAATCATACCACGCATCGAAATCATATCTTATTCCCGTAGAAACATCAAATGCACCGATATTTCCACCGCCAAAGCTTACAGCCGAAACAGTTACACCGCTACCCGTTTCACTGTTACCCAATAAAGAAATTGTTTTGGGTGCAACATATCCGGTTTCATTGGATTCGGTAAAAACTGAGGTTTCCATATAAATCGAATGTTTCAGAAGGTTGTTTGTATTCAGGTTGTATCTCATACCCGGAGTGTTGCTATGGTCAGCACAGTATTCCGTATACACCTTTACAGACGTTCCGTATTTGTTGTCAGATGCCACACCACTTGTCACTCCAGCACAGTGATTAACTCCGTTCTGAATCTGGGTGCTTCCTCCATCAATTGAGGGGGTCGTTCCCGTGGTAACCACCGTTTTGCCATTCCATGTTCCCACATAATCATTGAAGTCATCAGTTATGCTGAAATTTTGCTTTGCATATACCGGAACAGTTACGCAAAGCGACACTATCAACAATGACAGCACCAAAAATAAACTTGTTATTTTTTTCATACTTTCCTCCTTGAAACTAAAAAACAGACAATTTGTCTGTTTTTTATAATTTAATATATTAAATTTAGCATATATCTGTACAATCCGTCAATACAGATTCGAAAACACGACAATATTGGAAATAAAATCAACAATATATGCAATGTTTAATAAAACTAATTCTTACTTTAAAATTCAGTTTCAAGGTTTCCGTCCAAGAATTTACAAAAATCCTCAAAAGCTTCCTTCTGAGACGGTCTCACAAGTTCATAGAAAAATCCGTGTTCGACTCCTGCAAACTGTTTCCAATGGGTTTTAATTCCCATTTCGCGGTGCTGTTTCGCAAGCTTCAATGTGAGATGAGACGGGAAAAGGCTCTCATATTCTGCCTCCATAAAGAAAAGAGGCGGGTTGTTTGCATTAATATAGTTTTTCAAAGAAAGTCGTTCAAAACGTTCGGGATCATCTTCATAGGATGCACCTGCAATGCCCTGCATAGTATTCCACATACTAGGTTGAATATTATCCCATTTCAGAAAATCATAAGGAGTCGCCTGAAGCAGACCCATACAAGGCTTCACCCATTCGTTTTCCAGATTCAGTTCTTCGCCACACTCGCCCGGCTCTGCACAAAGCAAAAGAGACGCCAAGTGTGCACCTGCTGAAACACCATACACCGCAATATTAAGGGGTCTGCCCATTTCCTTGAGAATTGTCACAAAACGGTCATATGCTTCACGGATATCCTTTAATTGTTCAAATGCATCTTTTGCGTCAAGACGATAGTCTGTTGATGCAACAATATAGCCTCTTTCGTTGAGTGCTTCCATAATTGTGTGGAACTCACGGCTTCCGCCTCTCCAGCCTCCGCCGTGAACCCAGAATACTGCCACATCCTTTGTTATTTCTTCAGGCTCAAAAACATCAAAGATACGTCCCTTCACCAATGGATAATCAAGATAATAAGATTTAAATACGTGTTTCATGTTAAGTTATCCTTTCCTACTTTGATTCTTCCATTATATATCCTCAAGAAACTTTATTCAATAGATTATTTTATCTTTTTTATAAATACTTGGCAATATTATCTTTTTCTCAGAACGCTTTCTTCATATTCGAGAACTGCATTAATATAGTTCTTCTCAATGTCCTCACGTCTCAGATATTCTTCCCACACATCACCAAATGGAGCGGTTTTTATATCTTCCTGAAGAACCATAAGTTCTGTCATACGATTTTCATTCTGCAATTTTTTCAGTTCTTCTGACGGCTGTAACAATGCAAAAAGCAGTGCCTTCTGAACACTTCTCATTCCGGTTACCCACGCAGAAATTCTGTTTATGGATGCATCAAAATAATCTGTTGCAATAAACACCTTGTCCAAGGCATCGTGACAAGCTATTTCCTTTGCAATTTCACGGGTTTCATCATCGAAGAGAACAACATGGTCACTATCCCAACGAACACCTCTCGTTATATGAAGTGCTATTTTTTCGTGGAAAGGAAGCATTGCGGCAATTTTGTCGGATACAACTTCCGTCGGATGATAATGCCCGTTATCCATAAGTGGAGTTATTCCTTTTGCATTCACATAGTTCAGACAGAATTCAGCAGAACCCACAGTATATGATTCCATCCCTATGCCAAAAACCTTTGATTCCAAACATACATAAACTTTTGACTTGTCATAATCAATTGACAAAATCTCATCAAGAGAGTTTTTGAATCTTTCTCTGGGTCCCAATCTATCTGCCGGAATATCTTTATATCCGTCAGGAATCCAGATGTTCATAACGCAGGGAATGCCTGTTTCTTCGGCAAAATACTGAGATATTTCAACGCATCTCTTTCCGTGTTCAATCCAGAATTTACGAACATTATCATCCGGTGACGAAAGGGTCAGGTTGTCCTTCACCATATCATGTGAGAAAAAAGTGGGATTGAAATCAAGACCCAAATTTCTATCCTTTGCAAACTTCACCCACTCTTTGAAGTGTTCGGGTTTCAATGCATCTCTATCAGCTTTCTCACCGCGAAAAATTGCATAACTTGCATGAACATTTATTTTCTTTTTGCCGGGAATCAAAGAAATTGCTTTGTCAATATCATCCATAAGTTCCTTTGGATTTCTTGCTCTGCCGGGATAATTGCCGGTCGTTTGAATTCCTCCGGTCAACGCCCCGTCATTGTCAAAGCCGATTACATCATCGCCTTGCCAGCAATGCATTGAAACAGAAACATCCTTCAGAATATCCAACACCTTTTCCGTATCCACCCCAAAACTTTTATATATTTCTTTTGCTTCGGTATAACGACTCATATATAAACCTCCTGATACTTTTTTCTTAAATGATATCATTCACCGACAAAAAAATAAAGGACATTTTTTGACCAAAAAAATGTCCTTATTTGCATATTATGATTTTCTGTATTTTCGTGGTGAAATGCCATAGTGCGCCTTGAATAACCTGAAAAAGAAGCTAACATTTTCATATCCTGTTTTTTCAGCTATCTCCGTTATACTCATATCTGTATTTTTCAGCAAAAAGCACGCCTGAGACAAGCGTTTTTCCTGAACCAATTCGGTATACTTCTTGCCAATCTTGTTTTTTATTTCCCTTGACAAAGCACTCACATCATAGTGAAGAATTTCGCTGAGTTCGGTGAGACTACCGTCTCTGTAGTTTTCTTCTATATACCGCAAAACTCTCACAGTAATTTCCTCATTGTCCTGAGCATTCAACCTGTCGGTGTGGTTGATAAGCTGCAAAAACAAAAGTCCCATTGTAATCTGATTTATATTACGTTTATTGGGTGTTTCATTCGCCAAAGTCCATATAAGGTTTTCCAGAAGATTCTGAACAGGCAGAACATCAGTCACTTCAAAATGAAGATAGCCTTTGCTGATACGGTCATTTTTGAGGCAATCAATCACAAACCGTCTGATTGGTGTATCCTCCTCTCCAATCATTTGAAGAGTACTGTCAAAAAATTCAGGCAAAACAATAAAATTCACAGCAATATCATCTTTTTCAGCAGGCAGAATCTCCTGTTCAGCACCCTGACAAAGAAACAGAAGCTCCCCCTCCTTTAATTCAATATGATTTCCGTTGATTATATGTGTGGTTTTTCCGCTGCACATATATACAATTTCAACATAATCATGGCTGTGCTTAGGGAAGTGCACAAACCTTGTGTGAGGACGAACTGCAATCAACTTGCCTGCACTGAGCATTTTTTTGCTATTTATGACGTTGTCTTCCTTCTCCATATACAGTTCTTTGTCTATGAAAACATCTCCGTCAATAATCTTTTGTTCCTCAGCAGTTACTTTTTTCAAATTTTCCAAAAGGTCAGAACTAATCACATTTCTCCCCCACCTTTTTGTTCAAATAAATAAATCATTGGTTTTCCCGACTAAGGAGAAAAACAGAACCCAAAATCAGAACAATTCCGATTGCAGAAAACACCGAAAGCTGTTCCCCCAATACCAAAACACTGAGGATTGTTGCCGCCATAGGTTCAAGTATCCCCAAGGATGACGCAGTTCCTGCAGGAAGTTCACGAAGTGCAAGTGTATAAAGGAAATAAGGCAGAATGCAAGCAAAAATACCAACACCCAGGGAAAGTGAAATTACCACCGGCGGATTCAACCTGATGCAATCAACAAGCCCTGCCGGCTTGGAAAATGCCAGTCCTGCAATAACGCTAAACAAGAAGCAGTAGAAATTCGCTTTTATTGGGTTTATTCCCTTTTGCATTTCAATCTTTGTGATAATGTTATACGATGCGTAGCTTATTCCTGACAAAAAACCAATCAAAATCCCAATTAAATCAAATTTAAGTCCACCTATTATTCCCGAAACAAAACAACAGCCAACAATCATTCCGATTACAGCGGCAAGTTTTGTCCTACCAAGCTTTTCACCCAAAAACATCGTTGAATAAATCATAACAAATATCGGAGCCGTATACATCAACACAACCGCTGTGGACACAGATGTCAGCTGCATTGACTGATAATAACAGCTGGCTGTCAAAAAAAACGAAAAACCGCTACCCATAAACAAAAGTAGTTCTTTGATGTTTGTCTTAACCAGGCTTCTATCAGACATCAGGACAAAAACACCCATACAAACAAAAGCAACCAAGCCTCTTATGAAGGTCATCTGCAAAGAAGTTACTCCATACGGCGACAGATATTCCACGAAAATTCCGCTGGTACCCCACAATACACTTGCCAAAATTATGTATATAAGTCCCATCTTTTTCATTGATATACCCCACTTTTCAAAAACTTATCTTTAATAGTGCAACATCCTTCGGCATAAAAATCGATTAATTATAACATAAAAAAAACCAAATGACAAGTTTCTTTAGTAACTTCTTTTTTTAACTTAATATTAATTATGGCAATAAAAGAACGACTGCGACATTCGTATTGCAAAAAGCCCTGTTCCGCAAAAAACAGAACAGGGCTTTCGTTTTATGCAAGTTTCATTCTCACATTTTCAAGTGTTATTCAAGGTATAGAGGATTAAATTCATTTTTTCGGACACTTTATTTTCTGATATAATCTACATATTCTCCGAAGCTATCTTCAATTGACAGCTTTTTGCCTTCTATTGTGTACTTAAACACATTTGGCTCCGTATTCCCTGTGTAAAGAATTTCAACCGAATCACCATTGTCTTTGTAGGTGAATTCCATTTTGGTGTCACCGTAAGCATATGCACCGTTTCCGTCATCTTCAAAGATATAGGTGTAATCCAGAGAGCCGTCATACTTCCATGAACCCACAAGCGTAATTTCCTCTGCTTTTTCCTTGCCGCAAGCTGCAAAAGCAAATACCGTCACCGCAATTAACAAAATTGATACTAGTCTTTTCATAAATAAACCTCCTGATATATTAATATTATAATTATATGCTTTTTTCTGAACTTAATTCCTCTCAACCCGACGGATTTATTCATTCACCAAACGATACATAAAGGTCACAACCTGAGCTCTTGTGCAATTGCTGTCCGGCGAAAATGTATTTGCACTTGTTCCGCCGGTAATTCCGTTTTCAACTGCCCACAGCACTGCGTCATAATAGTAGCTGTCCGCCTTCACGTCCTTGAATGGATTGTTTCCGCCCTTTGCCTTGGGCTGACCTGCTGTTCGCCAAAGGAAGGTTACAACCTGTGCTCTTGTGCAGTTGCTATCCGGCGAAAACTTGTTGGCACTTGTTCCGCCGGTGATTTTGCTTCCATATGCCCACATAACAGGCTTATAATAGTAATAGTCACTTCTCACATCGGTAAACGGATTGTCAATTGCCGCAGGCTCTGGGGATGCCACCATTCTGTGAAGGAATGTCACAACCTGAGCTCTTGAACAAATGCTGTCGGGCGAGAATGTGTTTGCTCCCGTTCCCGAAGTAATGCCTTCTGCAACCGCCCACATAACTGGCTCATAATAATACTGACCCTTTGCCACATCAACAAAAGTTATTTTTTCTGTTTCCTGCGGTTTTTCGCTTGTAGAAGGTGTTTCAGGTTCTGTTGGCTTTTCTGCTTCTTGAGGCTTTTCAGACTCTGTCGGTTTTTCCGGTTCTTCTGCTTTTTCTTCCTCAAGAATGGGGAATGTGTAGGTGACTATAACAGTTGTATCGTGAAGTCTCTCGATGTCGCTTTCCTTTACAGCAAAGCCGTCAACCAATGCACTGATATCTTCGGCAAACTTTGCAGTATAATCCCAACCTGAACGGATTGTGTCTATGTACATTTCGACCTTATATTCCTTGCCCTCTTCAAAGGTGTTGCCGTAATCCATATATTCGCCGTTTTCATACCAGGTGATATTCGTGCAGTTGTAATAGTTAGGCTCATCTGATTCGGATTCGCGGTCGGCAGTCTTTCCGACTTCGGGGAAATCAATTCCGGATATATTGATATATGAAACGGAAATCTCGGGAGCATTCACTTCATATTTAACCGTCATAAGAGTGCCGTCTGTTTCAAACTCTGCTGCTTCGCCGTTTACGATTACAACGGGATTATACTGTGCATTCTGATCCCTGCTGAAGGTATATCCCTCGTCAGCTCTTAAGTACAAGGTAGCACGGTACCCCATACCGCTTGCGAAAAGGTCATTTTCGCCAACACCGAAATCGTTCGCATAAAGTCCCCAGCGGATACCGTTCTTTGTAAATTCATCTCCGCCGTTTGCAAAGCTTA
>JAZNLK010000026.1:0-4302 GCA_045579055.1 Clostridia bacterium | reverse complement strand
GCACCACGAAGTCCAACTTCTTCCTGAACCGTAAAAGCACAAACCAGATTCACATCCCAGGTCTTTTTGAGCAGTTCAATCATTACCATACAACCCAAACGGTCGTCAATCGCCTTTGCCTTTATTTGATTTCCGAATTCCACATAATCACTGTCAAATCCGAAATAATCACCTTTTTCCGCAATCTGCATGGCATCAGTTCTGCTTTTTGCCCCGATATCCACAAAAAGCTCATCCACACCGGGAACGGTTTCACATTCCTCCTTTGTGGTCAGATGTATGGGTTTTAATCCAATCACACCCTTACGACCATTGATATTCACCCTTTTTGAAATCATAACCTTGGGGTCAATGCCGCCAACAGCCGCAAATTTTATATATCCGTCCTCAGTAATATCTGTTACGATAAATCCAACTTCGTCCATATGTGCCGCCAGCAGAACTGTCTTTGCATCGGGATTATGGTCAGCCAGTTTGAACGCAATCAGATTTCCCATATTGTCAACCGATATATCAACGTCATATCCTTCCAGTTCCTTAACAATCAAATCTCGCACCTGTGCTTCGTAACCGGAGCAACCGAATGAGTCGGTAAGCTTCTTAAGCAACGACCTCACCTCCGCAAATTATTTCTTTCATCAATCTGCACACATTCTCAACATCGGCAACATCCACAGTTTCAACCGTTGTGTGCATATATCTGAGCGGTATTGAAATCACAACACACGGAACTCCGTTTCCCGAATTTTGAATCGCCCAAGCCGTTGTTCCGGAATTCCGTGGAGCCACCTCGATTTCGTAAAAAATGTTATTTTTCTTTGCAAGTTCCATAACTTTTTTTGTCATTTCATAATGAACATTGGGGCCACGCATAATTGCCGCTCCACTTCCCAGGGGAAAGGTTTCACAACCTTCAGCATCAGGCGTTCTGCCGTATGTCACATCAAGAATAATCGCCAGATCAGGACAGCTATCATCTGCAATTGTATATGCTCCCTGAAGCCCCATTTCCTCGCCGCAGGTAAAAGCAACAGAAAGATTCACAGGAAGCTCTTTCCCCTTCAAGTCTTCAAGAACATTAAAAATTGCAGCCATGGAAACACGGTTGTCAAGAGCCGCAGAGGAAAATCTGCCGTTAAGGAGTTCACAGAACTCGGAACCCAACAAAATCGGGTCACCAACCGAAATAAGTTCTGCCGCAGCTTCTCCCAGCCCCGTGTCAATGAGCATATTTTCAGCGCTGACCCCTTTTTTTGATTCGTCTTTGCTTGTTATATGCGGAGGCTTTGCCCCGATAACACCAAAACACTTTTCCTTGCCCAGAATCCATACCTCAGCACATGGAAGAATCCTTTCGTCAACACCGCCTAATGTGTCAAAGTTCACGAAACCGTTCTCGTCCACATCCCTGACGATGAGCCCAATCCTATCAAGATGTGCTTCTAACATAACAGTTGGTGCAGTGGGGTCATTGGACAAAATGTTTCCCTTGACGCAATTGTTTTTTGTAACAACAGCATCTTCACAATACTTTTTCAGCTTTTTACAAGCAAATTCAGCAAAAGCCTTTTCATAGCCCGAAATCCCCGGGACAGCAATCAATTCCTTTGTAATACTTATAATATCCATATCTCTTATCCTCATTTTAATTTATGTATATTATACCCCAATCATAGATTTCAGTCAAGGAAAACTACAGCCTTATTTGTCAGATTTAACAAAAAAATATATTTTTCACCAAACCCCTTTATTTTTCTCAAAAAATATGTTAGGATATACTTGTGAGAAATCGGCTTTTTCACAAATAAAAGAATATTATTATCCACATATTATAAGAGACAAGGAGAAAAATAATTATGGATATGGTCTTTACAATTTTAAGCCTCATCGGCGGTTTGGCTCTGTTTATGTTCGGTATGGATCTTATGGGTGATGGCTTAAAAAAGCTGGCAGGCGGAAAATTAGAATCAATTCTTGCACGTCTGACCGCCAATCGCTGGTCAGGGCTGCTTTTAGGTTTTGCGGTAACAGCAGTTATTCAAAGTTCCTCTGCCACCACGGTAATGCTGGTTGGTTTTGTAAACTCCGGCATTATGCATTTGGGTCAGACAATCAGCATTATTATGGGTGCTAACATCGGTACAACAGTCACCGCTTGGTTGCTTTCACTAAAGGATATTGAGGGCGCTGCCTTCATCAACCTCCTTAAACCCGAAAATTTCACTCCTATTCTTGCCGCAATCGGTGTTATCATCACCATGACGTCAAAAAGCGACTCCAAGAGGAACATCGCAACCATTCTTCTCGGCTTTTCTGTTTTGATATTTGGTATGGAAGCTATGAGTGATGCAGCAGGAACATTTAAAGACAGTGAGGGCTTCCAAAGTCTTTTGACAATGTTTTCAAATCCTTTTATGGGTATTCTTGTCGGTACTGTTTTTACTGCAATAATCCAAAGCTCATCCGCTTCTGTCGGTATTCTTATGGTTTTGGCAGGTGCAATGTCAATTCCTCATTCAGTGGCTCTTCCGGTTCTTCTGGGTATGAACATCGGGACAACCATCACTCCAATCTTGTCAGCAATAAGCGGCAACACCGAAGCAAAACGTGTTGCAGCCTCCTGTCTTTACATCAAGATGATTGGTGTTGTTGTGGTAACGGTTGTATATTATTTACTGTATTACCTTGGTGTTGGTCCGATTGCAAGCTTTATGTCCTCAGATGCGTCATTCTTCTCAATTGCAATCACGCACACAGTATTCAATATTATTTCAACAATAATTCTGATGCCCTTCTGCTCACTTATTGAAAAGCTTGCCATCAAAACAATCAAGGCAAAAGACAATAAGAAAGAGGACAAGGTCAACACATTCGACACACTGGACGAACGTTTTCTCAATATTCCTTCATTTGCTGTAGAAAAGTGCCGGGAACTGGTTTGCGATATGGCAAAGCTTTCGGCTTACTCTTTCAACGCCGCAACCGAGCTGATGACCAACTACAGCGATGAAAAGTTCAAGGAAATTATGGAACACGAAAAACTGGTTGATAAATACGAAGACAAAACCAGTACTTATCTTGTCAAAATCGCCGCAAGTCAGATGTCACAAAAGGACAGTAAGGTTGTAACCGAGCTTCTCCACTGCATAGGCGATATCGAAAGAATTTCCGACCACGCAGTTAACATTGCAGAGGTTGCACAGGAAATGCACGAAAAAGGGATTTCATTCTCCACTCAGGCACAAAGCGATATCAAAATCATCACTGCCGCAGCATCTGAAATCCTCGAGCTTGCCACAACCGCTTTGGTTGATGAAAATGTAAGCCTTGCAACAAAGGTTGAACCTCTCGAACAGGTTATCGACCGTCTGAAGCGTAAAATCAAGGCAAATCACATTACTCGTCTCAAGCAGGGCGACTGCACAATGGAGCTTGGATTTATTCTTTCAGACCTTCTCACAAACTACGAAAGAGTTTCCGACCATTGTTCAAACATTGCAGTTTGCCTTATCGAGATTTCTCACGACTCATTCGAGACACACGAATATCTCAAGAATGTAAAAGAAAGTCCGGACAAATCCTTTGAAGATTTGTATCAGGCATACAAAGAAAAATATGCAATTTAATTTTTAGCGAAATCATTGTCATCACTCCGTTAGACTGAGCATAGTCAAAATATTTTGAAAGCGTATAAAGCCGTAAGATTCTTCGTCTCACTTTGTTCGCTCAGAATGACACTGTGGAGTTTGTCAGTAATCTTACCCGAAGGAATATTTTCCTTCGGGTGATTTTTTTCTTTAGAAAAAGATAACATTATGTTATATTTTCTAAATTGCAAATAAAGTGTACCTTAATCCCCCCAAGATTGAGGGGCAGGGGAGTTGATGTGTTTAATCAGACACTTTTTTTAATAGCACCTTTTGAGACAGGTTCGTATAGCTATGTTTAGGCTATGGACGACACTTCTGACAAGGTTTGTAACCAACGTCTTTTGCTTCTTCTGCATTTTCAAAAAAAACTCGATTTTTCGGGTAAGGCAAAGCATAGCACGATGGCAAATGAAATTTTTTTGTATTAATATTTCCGATTAACGCATATACCTTAGTGTCACTCGCCGTTTCTTCGCTTATTTCTTCAACGTCTGCATAATCCACCGACGCCTCTTCACTCAAAACCGTAACAACAACTTCACTTTTCGGTTCGTCATTTAATTCCACCGACATTTCTCTCTGTGGTACTTCAACCACACCACTCTCAGTCGCACATCCGCAAAGCAGTGCAACAATAAAAAATACAATCCAT
>JAZNLK010000025.1:0-40160 GCA_045579055.1 Clostridia bacterium | reverse complement strand
GGCATATATGAAGGAGCTTGACGAGGAGCTCTGGAAACTGGGAATCCTGGCAAAAACAAAGCACAACGAAGCGGCTCCTGCACAGCACGAGCTTGCACCAATATTCACAACAACGAACATCGCAACCGACCACAACCAGCTGACAATGGAAATGATGAAGGTTGTTGCGGCACGTCACAATATGGCGTGTATCCTTCACGAAAAGCCCTTTGAGGGCATCAACGGAAGTGGTAAACACAACAACTGGTCACTTTCCACCAACACGGGCGAAAACCTTCTTGAACCGGGAAAATCCCCCCACGAGAACGCACAGTTCCTTGTGTTCCTCTGCGCTGTTATGGCGGCAGTTCACAAGCATCAAGACTTGCTGAGAATTTCAGCCGCAAGTGCCGGAAACGACCACCGTCTGGGCGGAAACGAAGCTCCCCCGGCAATCATTTCAATGTTCCTGGGAACAGAGCTGGCGGCGGTTCTGAAAGCAATCAAGGACGACAGCGACTATGAGGGAATGAAGAAGCAGACCATGAAAATCGGCGTCACCGCTCTTCCTCAGTTTCCCAAGGATTCAACAGACCGAAACAGAACATCACCCTTTGCCTTCACGGGAAACAAGTTTGAGTTCCGTATGGTTGGCTCTGCGGATTCGGTTGCCTGTGCAAACATAATGCTCAACACCATCGTATCCGACGAGCTCCAGTCAATTGCAGAAGAGCTTGAAAATTCAACGGATTTTATGACCGATGTTCACAACATCATAAAGCGGCTCATAACCGAGCATGACTGCATAATCTTTGACGGTGACGGATATTCCGACGATTGGGTGAAGGAAGCGGAAAGACGTGGACTTCTGAATCTTGAATCCACGGTGGATGCACTCCCCCACTTCATCAAGCCCGAAAACATTGCATTATTCAAAAAGCACAAAATCTATAACGAGACCGAGGTTCACGCAAGATATGAAATCATTCTTGAGGAATACTGCAAGATTATCAACATCGAAGGTCTCACAATGGTTGATATGGTGAAAAAGGACTACACTCCCGCAATCAGCAAAATCCAGAGATGTCTTTGCGAAACCTTGCTGGCAAAACGTGCGGTATCACCCGACATTCCCTGCAAAGCAGAAACCGTGAAGCTTGACCGTGTTGCGGCACTTGCTGACAAGATTTTTGAAACAAATCACCAGCTTGACACCGCCCTGAAGAATGTTCCCAAAGACGATGTTCTCACCAAGGCAACCTATTACCGCAAAACAATTTGTCCCCTTATGGAAGAACTGAGAGCCCACGTGGATGCAATCGAAGCAGATTCCGACAGAGAATTCTGGCCTGTTCCTTCCTATGGCGATATTATATTCAGTATAAAATAGTTTTAAACACAAAAATCCCACCTGTTTTCACAAGTGGGATTTCTTTTTACAGTTCAACTCTTACATTTCCATTCTCGTCATAGAAAACTCTGTCGCCGCTACCCGAAAGCTTGCTGTGGGATGCGATGTATTCCTCTTTATTCTTAAATCTGGGAGTGAAGCTTTCAATTACTTCCTTTCCACGCTTTGCATCGTCTCCAAGAAGAATATTCAGCATCATAATCTGCCATTTTGCAGACATACAGCAGGCAAGGTCAGGATTCGAAATTTCGTAATCCTTTCCGTGACCCTTGCCCGAAGCTCCGGGAATATAGGGATGAACCACCGGCATCAGGCAGGAAACGTCTCCCATATCGGTGCTTCCCGTGTCAATTTTGTCAAAGAAATAGTATTTCGCATCGGGAACAAGTGCCTTGATTGCTTCTCCTGCAATCATCGCAAGGTCACGGCTCTCGATCATAGGTGATGAGCCTGCAACATCTTCAATTTCAAGCTCACACCCCATGGAAACCGCACTGCCGCAAAGGGCACGGTTCACGCGGTCATTGGCATCCTGAATTGCTTCAACGGTGAGACCTCTCACATAGCTTTCAATCACAACTCTATCAGGGATGGTGTTCACCGCTCCGCCACCCTCGGTGATTATGGGATGAACACGGATATAGTCTTCCTCCTTGAAGGTTTCACGGATTGAATTGATTGCCCCAAGTCCCTGAGTTGCCGCATAAAGAGCATTCTTTCCCTTGTGGGGAGCCGCTCCTGCGTGAGCCGCAACCCCCTTATATGTTGCTCGCTTTGCCACAACGCCAACGGCTGTGCCGTCCACGGAATAATAGTCAACAGGCAGATGGTGAATGAGGAATGCCATATCACAATCGTCAAAATATCCACGGCTGATGAATTCACGTTTCCCGCTGTATTCCGTGATAACTCCATCAGCCTTCAGCTGAGCACGGAATTCCAGTTCGCCGGTTTCCTCGGCAGGAACGCTGCAAAGCTTGATTTTTCCGCAAAGCCCGTCCAACATTCCCGGCTCTTTGAGAGCCGCCGCAACACCAAGGAGTGCCGCACTCTGGGCATTGTGACCGCAGGCGTGAGCCGCACCTGTTTCGGGGTTTGCATGGAAGTGTGTGGGACAAAGAAGGGCATCAAGCTCGCCCATAACAAGAACCGTGGGTCCCGGTCTTCCTGTATCAATCACTGTGTAAAAGCCGGGAATGTTCCCTGCCTTTGTAAGCTCATAACCAAGAGCCTCAAACTCCGCAATCATTCGCTCGTTTGCCTTCCACTCACGGAAGCCTGTTTCGGGGTTATCCCACATATAATCAAGAACGCCAATCATTTTTTCACGGTGCTTGTCCACCGCATTTTTAATTAAATCTATTCTGTTTTCCATTTTGCCACACCTCATACTTTATTTTTTATACAGCTTTGCAAGACCACCTTCGCCTGTTTCTCTGTAACGGTGATGTAAATCCCTGCCTGTTTCGTACATTGTTTCAACAACCATATCGAAGGAAATTTTTCTTGTATCGGTCAGGAAATTTGCAAGATTTACTGCATTCATTGCACGCATAGCCGCAACAGCATTACGCTCAATGCACGGAATCTGAACCAGACCGTAAATTGGGTCGCAGGTAAGCCCCAAGTGGTGTTCCATAGCAACCTCTGCCGCATACTCAATTTGCTCTGTATTCATTCCAAAAAGCTCCGCCAATGCCGCCGCTGCCATAGAACAAGCCGTTCCCACCTCTGCCTGACAACCGCATTCCGCACCACTTATGGAGGCATTTGTTTTCACTATATTTCCGATTAAAGCGGCGGTTTCAAGGGCATTGCAGATTTCGTCATCCGAAAATCCCCTTTTTTTCTGTTGATAATAAAGCACAGCAGGAAGAACACCACTGGCTCCGCAAGTGGGAGCTGTCACAATGGTTTCACCTGACGCATTTTGTTCACTTACCGCAAAAGCATAAGCACAAACCATTCTGTTTTCCTTTGTTTGCTCGGTTTCGTCAATGTGAATCTGCCCGAAAAGATATTTTGCCTTTTTCTGAACTCCCAGACCTCCGGGAAGTTCACCCGAAGCTTCAAGACCTCTACGTACGGCACTTTTCATTGTGTCCCAGACATTTTTTACAAACTGACGGATTTCCTTGCCTTCAATTTCCTCAACATACTGCCACAGTCGCATATCCTGTTCCTTGCAGTATGTCGCTATTTGCGAAAAGCTGTGCATTGGATAAAGATTTTCATTCTCGGCTAATGTCTCCCCTTGAATTTTAATTTGCCCTCCGCCAATGCTGTAAACACGCATTTCTCCTATGCTTTTGCCGTCCTTGATTGCTGTCAAATCCATAGTGTTGGGATGGGGCAGATTTTCCGTTTCTGTATCAAATCCGATTTCCACCGGGATTGGTGCAAACTCGCTTTCAATAGCATAATCAGTTCTATGTCCCTTTCCCGTTTGTGCAAGAGAACCAAACAGAACCACCTTATATCTGTCTGCATCACAAAACCGTTCCTTGAAAATTTTACACGCCTTCTGAGGTCCCATGGTGTGAGAGCTTGATGGACCTCTGCCGATTTTATAAAGCTCACGAATTGTTGGCATATTTTTTTGTCTATTTATCATTTTTCCTAAATCTACCTCCGATATATCCCAGGCTTTGCATCGCAAAGCAACCTTATTTTTTCTTTATTCTTTATTGCACCGGCTCTCAGCCCAAGGACTGAGTGATGTCGGGATTTATATGCCCGTAGGGTCACAGAGTTTAAAGCGTGTCAAATTTTCTGTCAGCGAAGTGAAAAAGCGCAGGGAATACTTTGTGTATTCGCGAGTATTTTTCCGCACGATGACTGGGATTTTGAAGAAATATACACCCATTGACATCAGGAGCGTTCCCAAGGTCATCAATACCCAACTCTTTACCGTAACAAATTTTTTGTTCTTTTTAAGCAAATTGTTGTCTTTCATTTTTGAGCCCCTTTAAAAAGTATTATTAATCCCTACTAAATGTAACACCCGAACAATACTGTTGTCAAGGACAAATTCAAGCATTTTTCACAACTCGCAGTTGAAAAAGTCGCCTTTGCGGACAAAGACGACTTTTGGTTAATTTATGCTTATTGTTTCAATCAATCAATGAGTATTCAAACATCTCACACTTTATGCGACTACCAATATCTGCACCCATGGGAAGAAGGGCAAGGGCAATGAAAATCTCGTTCCCCGATTCCACATCACGTAAGTAAGCATATTCGCCTTCAATTTTTGACAAGATATATTCCTTCGCTTCCATTTTGCATACTCCCTACTTCTGTAAATTCAGAAACTCCCTCAGCTTCTCAGCATTGCCATCAAATAGATAACCCTTTATCCCAACCGACTCCGCTCCGCTGATATTTTCGGAATTGTCGTCAATAAACAAACATTCTTCCGCTTTCAGGTCAAAGGTTTTCAGTATATACTCAAAAATATCTTTATTGGGTTTAACCAATTCAATAACTCCCGAAAAAACAAGACCGTCAAAGTGCGAAAACAGCTCCTTTATCCAAGGAACTTCGTGATAGCTTTCAGCAAAGCCTGTGCTGATATTGGACAAAAGATAAAGTTTTGCATCAGTCTTGCTCAGGTCTTCAACCAGCCTTTCCATTCCCGGAACAGGGGTAAGAGTCTTCACCCAGCTGTCATAAACCGTGCATCCGATTTCGCCCAGGTTTCCAAGCCTGCTTCTGATGCCGTCCCGCACTTCCTCATCAGAAATACTTCCGTCATCAAGCCTGTCCCAATACAAACGGTCAAAAACCACGTCAGCAACCTTCTTGCGAAGCTCTTCGTCCTCAACAAAAGGCGCTGTCAGTCTCTGAGGATAAAACTCAGCCAGAACATTGCCAAAATCAAAAATGTAATTCTTTGCTTCCATAAAGCATCAAAGCCTCCCAATCATACATTCGCAGGAATTGTGCTGATGTCGTCGCCGTGGAAGCTGTCAAAGCCGTATTCAATCACCGAAAACTTGCCGTCACGGTATTCAAAATGGGATACCGACGCATTTGATGCCCAAGGCACGTCCTTTATTGTCTCGGGAGTACAGTTGTCACAGAATGCCTTGAAAACCCGAATGGGTGTTGCGTGAGTAAATATAAAAACCGTTTTTCCCGGATTTTCCTGAGCAATCCTGGTTATTTCTTCTGATATCCGTGCCTGAAGCTCCAAAGCACTCTCACCACCATCGCATCGTGACGTTCCTATATCTTCACTCCAATGACCAAAGGACTCGGCATAAAGCTCTCTCAACTCATCAAAGGTATGGTTCTCCCATTCACCGGCATAAATCTCACGAAGATTCCGATTCTTTATAATCTCCATTCCCTTCATTTCAGCCGTGTGCACCGCCGTGTTATAGGCTCTGATAAGGTCGCTGGAATAAATCACATCAACCTTTTTATCCTCAAGAAATTTTGCCACGTTCTCCGCCTGCTGATGTCCCATTTCGGTCAGGTCAAGGTCGGTATGACCAAGAAATGCCTTTCTGAAATTGCCCTGAGACTGTCCGTGACGAATAAGATAAATCTGTGTTGTACTCATATTTCCCTCCGTATTAAAATTCAAAATATTATCTGATGCTGAATTCAAAGTGAATATCCTTCTCCCACAAGCGGTATTTTTCCATAAGCTCCGGTCCGCAGGATGCCGTTCCTATGCCCGAATTCTTATAGTCTATGCGGATATTTATGCAAGGCGACTTTCGCAATTCGTCCTGATGCTGTGCCTGCATAAGGGTTTCACCGGAATATTCCGACACATTGATTTCCATTTTTTCACTTTCAAAGGTCAACCCGTTTTTCACCTCAAGAGCCTTTGTTCTTGTGTGATTGCCGTGTTCCTGAGGCATTATGTAGGGAACATATTCCTTTTCCGCATTGCTTTCGTACCAGTCAATCATAGATGCATGATGCATATCGCAATAATTTTCGTGGGGTCCCATACCGAAATAACGGAACTTGCCTTTATCCTTGGGAACCTTGAACTCAAAGCCAAGTCTCGGAAGCCACAAACACTCCTCCTTGACTTCGCCGTCCAGGGTCACACTTATAACCCCCTCAGCCGATACCCTATACTTCACGGTATATCTGAAAAACGGCGTTCTTGAAACACCCGAAAGACTGCCCTTCACCGTCAGCTCGTCATGGCACAGCACCCATTCGTAAACCTTGTTGAACTGACGGTCGAAGTTTTCTCCGCAGTGCATTGTGCCATAATACCAATCATTCTTGATTTTTCGCTCGTTATCTGTGGGAGCACGAAGAACCGTGAGCCAAACAGGTGCAAAAAGCTGTTCTTCTCCGTCCTTCACAAGGCTTGCAAATGTTCCCAAATCCTTTGAAAATCCGTACTTGAAATTCTGACCGCTGAACACAATCCAATGTGCATCTTCGGTGACTTGTGCCGCATCCGTATTCACTGCCGCCGGGCTTTTGATTTCACAGGGGATTTCCAATTGCTTTTGTGCGGTGCAATAACCATTCCGATCGTAAAGATAACAGTTCACAAAAGCTCCAAGCCTGCAACTGAGCGGCAGGGGAATCTGAACTTTTGCTGTTCCCTTGGGTTCAATATCCAAAGTCTGTCTGCCTTCACGGATAATTTCACCGTCAACATTTATTTCATATTTGAAGTCAAATTCCGAAAGATTTGTAAAGTCATATCTGTTCAGAATTGTAATTTCATCCCCCTGAAGGGTGCAATCCATATACTGATAAGCGGCTTTAACCTCCAGGGAGCCTGCCTTCAGCTGACGGTTGTGGAACACCATTCCGTCGCTGCAGAAGTTTCCGTCGTGGGTCAGTTCGCCCGGGAAATCTCCGCCGAATCTGGGCACACCGTCCACCAGAACAGTATGATCTGCCCATTCCCACACACAGCCGCCAATGAGCTTTTTGTGCTTATAAACAACATCCCAGTAATCAAACACATCTCCCGGACCGTTGCCCATGGCGTGACTGTATTCGCACATAAAATAGGGATAATCAAAGTCCGGATTTTCCGCTCTTTCAATCACTTTTTCGACACTCTCATACATTCTCGAGAAGACATCCGCACGTTCTGCATATTCCGGCATATTATAATCCTCGGACATCCTGGAAGCATCTTCGCAATGAACAAGTCTTTTGTGGTCATTTTTTCTGATATATTCAATCATAGCAAGATGATTGTCGCCGTGACCGCTTTCATTGCCTGTTGACCAAGCAAAAATTGAGCAACGGTTTTTGTCACGGTTATATGCCCTCATCATACGGTCAACAAAGGCGTCCTTCCACTCAGGTATTGCACAAACCCATTTGTCGGGGTTGGCAATGCAGTCATAACCCAAATACTGCCGTTCTCTGCTGACGCCGCCGTGACACTCAAGGTCGGTTTCAAGCATAACATAAAAACCCAACTCGTCACACATTTCAAGAAATTTTGGTGTTGGCGGATAATGAGATGTTCTGATTGTGTTGATGTTCAGCTTCTTCATCAAAACCAAGTCGTGACGTATGTCCTCATCCGACATTACCCAACCCTTTGTGGGATGGGTGTCGTGATGATTAACGCCCTTGAGCTTCACTTCAACACCGTTTACCAGAAATTCCTTTTGGGTGCCGATTCCATAAGAAACAAAACCCACCTTCTGAGAAATAACCTCTCCCTTATATTCAAAAACGAGCTCATAAAGATAAGGTTTTTCCGCATTCCACAAAATGGGATTGTCCACGGTAAATTCCGCAATCTCTTCCGCATTTATTTTTCCCAGACGCCGCTTTTCCGCATCAAAAAGCGAAATTTTTGCCTTTCCCTGAAAATCCACACAAATCCGATTATCCTCAGTTGTTATTTTTATGTCTCCGATATGACCCTCAGGTCTTGACAAAAGGTAAACGTCCCTGAAAATGCCGTTAAATCTGAAAAAGTCCTGATCCTCAAGATAACTGCCGCTGCACCACTTGCGAACCTTTGCGGTGACGGTGTTGGTGCCCTTGACAACAAACTCGCTTATATCAAATTCCGCCTGAAGATGACTTCCCTGACTGTAACCCACATATCCGCCGTTAACAAAAAGCTCAAGGCTCGATGAAACCCCCTCAAAAACCATATAGGTCTTTCTGCCCGGGTTCTCGACTTCAAACTCCCTCTGATACACGCCCATGGGATTCTTGTCGGGGACATACGGAGGGTCATAGGGATAGGGGTATGCAACATTTGTGTAGTTGGGGTTTTCGTATCCCTTCAACTGCCAGCAGGAAGGCACTTCAATAGTTTTCCAATCCTTCTGAAGAAACTCTTCCTCATAATCGCAGTCGTAGAACTTGAAATCCCAGATGCCGTTAAGAAGAGTGTAGCCGCCCTGAGGTATATAATATGCCCTTTGTGGCATACGGTTTTCACTTATATGTCTCAAATCCTCATACATTCTCATAGATATCGTGTTCCTTTCTGTCATAGGCATTTTAATCAAGCTCGCCACATATACTGTAATTGTACACCATAATATCCCCAAATGCAATATCCCAAATAACACACAGTATGCACAAAACTGACCACTTTTGCAACAAGGGCTCAGCTAAATTAAATCCGCCTTCAACAATAAAGTATATCATAATACCTCTTAATGTTCCCAAAGAAAACTCTTCATCAAAAAAAAGCAGATTCTATCAGAATCTACAATTTTTTATGGCACCCCCTGCGAGAATCGAACTCACAACTAACCCTTAGGAGGGGTTTATTATATCCATTTAACTAAGGGGGCATATATTTAATTTTCAATTTTTCCAAACTCAAGCCCCTCCTAAGATTCAAATCAAAGGGCTTATATTTACAGAGTATACCACAATATTCAGAATTCCGCAAGGGGTTTTACACAAAATCCGAAAGAATTGTGTTGCTGACAAAAAAACCCTTGTCCGAAAAATAAATATTTCCGTTTTCACGAATCAGAAATCCTATTTTCGTATACTTTTCAATTTGACTTCCAAATATTTCATCAATGTTCAGATTAAATCTGTTCTGAAACTCTGTTTCGGAAATTCCGGTCTTCAAACGAAGTCCCAAAAACACAAATTCACTGATTTTATCGAAGTCCGAAAGGGTTTCCGTACTTTCAACAGCAGAACCCTTCAATTCAATACCTTCAATATACTCTTTCAAGTCCAAAATATTAGAAAATCTGACTCCGTCTGCACAGGAAAATGCACCTGCACCAATTCCCACAAAGTCATCACATTTCCAGTATTTCAGATTATGCCGTGATTCAAAGCCCTCCCTTGCGAAATTAGATATCTCATAACGGTCATACCCCTGTTCTGCCAGAAATTCAACCGCAAACTCATACATATCCGCAACGGTGTCATCATCGGGGAGATTAAGTTCTCTTTTGGCAAAGGGCGTGCCCTCCTCCACCTTCAACGAATAGCAGGAAATATGCTCCGTGCCGAAATTCACTGCACTTTCAAGAGTTTCCCTCCATTCCTTCATTGTCTGGTCAGGAAGTCCGTACATCAGGTCAAGGGAGATATTTTCAAAACCCGCCATTCTCGCACTCTTAAAGCACTCCGAAAACTCTTCAAAGGTATGGATTCGCCCAAGGGACTTCAGACATCCGTTGTCAGCAGACTGAAGTCCTATGCTCAGGCGGTTGAAGCCTGCATCACGCAGTTTTTTCAAACCCTCATACCCGATTGTTCCCGGATTGCATTCAATGGAGATTTCACAATTTGAACATTGTTCAAACAATTCTTTTATTCTGCCAAGTGCAGCACAAGTATACTTTGTGTCTACAAAAGTCGGTGTTCCGCCACCGAAATAGATTGTGTCCACAGGCAAGGGATAATTCTTTGCCACATCCTCAATTTCCTTCATCAGAGCAGAAAAATAGGACTCCATATACTCTTCCTTGCCTGCATAAGAATTAAAGTCGCAATAACCGCACTTTGACTTGCAGAACGGAATATGAATATAAAGTCCTAATGTTTTCATTTTCTTCCTCAATATTTATTCTTTATAATTTATTCAATCTTCTTTATTCTTTTAGGCAAAGCCGCTTTTAGTCCAGTTTAAGCACCGACATAAATGCCTCCTGGGGTACTTCAACAGTCCCCACCTGACGCATACGCTTTTTGCCTTCCTTCTGTTTTTCAAGAAGCTTCTTCTTTCGGGTAATATCACCGCCGTAACACTTGGCAAGAACGTCTTTCCGCATTGCACGAACGGTTTCACGGGCAATAATCTTGTTTCCGATTGCCGCCTGAATGGGGATTTCAAAAAGCTGACGGGGAATTGATTCCTTAAGCTTTTCAGCAATTCTCCTGCCTCGTGCATAGGCATTATCCTTATGAACAATGAAGGAAAGAGCATCCACCATATCGCCATTGAGCAGAATATCCAGCTTCACAAGGTCCGACTTCTGATAGTTCTTCATTTCGTAGTCAAATGACGCATAGCCTCTTGTTCTGGACTTCAATGCATCAAAGAAATCGTAAATAATTTCATTCAGCGGCAACTCATATTTCAGGGTCACACGGTTTGCATCAAGGTAAGTC
The DNA here is from genome assembly GCA_045579055.1 of Clostridia bacterium. Classification (GTDB taxonomy): domain Bacteria; phylum Bacillota; class Clostridia; order Monoglobales; family Monoglobaceae; genus SIG440. The sequence continues at coordinate 29,209 of JAZNLK010000025.1, read as the reverse complement.
ATATCAATATACATACCACGGCGTTCCTGACACAGCTCCATAATGCTTCCCACAAATTCCTTTGGAGTCATAATATTTGCCGCAACAATCGGCTCGGTCATATAGTCAATTTCCTGAGGCTCCGGAAGGTTTGTGGGGTTTGAAATAAGCAGCTTTGTTCCGTCGGTTTTGAACACTTCATACTCAACCGAAGGTGCCGTTGTCACAAGGTCAAGATTATATTCCCTTTCAAGTCGCTCCTGAATGATTTCCATATGAAGAAGTCCCAGAAATCCGCAACGAAACCCGAATCCCAGAGCAACAGATGTTTCCGCTTCGAACTGGAGTGCCGCATCGTTAAGCTGAAGCTTTTCCAAGGCATCACGAAGGTCGTTGTATCTTGCACCGTCGGCAGGATAAACACCCGAATACACCATTGGCTGAACTTCCTTATAGCCGGGAAGAGCCTCCGCCGCTCCCTTTTCGAGGGTTGTGATCGTATCGCCAACACGAACCTCACGAACGTTTTTGATGCTGGCTGTGATATATCCAACCTCGCCCGCTTTGATTTCGTCAGCAGGGAGCATTCCCAAAGGATTGAGATATCCCACTTCAACCACATCAAAGTTGCTTTCTGTCGCCATCATCTTTATCATATCACCGGTTTTCACCTTGCCGTCAACCACACGGACGTAGGCAATAACGCCCTTGTAGCTGTCATAATATGAGTCAAAAATCAGAGCCTTCAGAGGTGCATTTTCATCACCCGTGGGAGGGGGAACAGCTTCAACAATCCGTTCCAGAACGTCCTCGATATTGATTCCGTTCTTTGCGGAAATACAAGGAGCATTCTGTGCCTCAATACCGATTACGTCTTCGATTTCCTGCTTTATTTCTTCAGGTCTTGCCGAGGGCAGGTCAATCTTGTTGATAATGGGAACAAGCTCAAGGTCGTGTTCCAGGGCAAGATAAGTGTTGCCCAGGGTCTGAGCCTCAACACCCTGTGCCGCATCAACAATCAAAAGTGCACCTTCACACGCCGCAAGGCTTCGGGAAACCTCGTAATTGAAGTCAACGTGACCGGGAGTGTCAATGAGGTTCAGCACATACTTCTGTCCGTCCTTTGCGGAATACAGAAGACGCACCGCTCTTGCCTTGATTGTTATTCCACGTTCCTTTTCAAGCTCCATATTGTCAAGAACCTGATCCTGCATTTCACGGTTTGTGAGTGCGCCGGTCTTTTCAAGAAGACGGTCTGCAAGGGTTGACTTTCCGTGGTCGATATGTGCAATAATTGAAAAATTGCGTATGTTGTTCTGATATTCGTTCATTCTTTTTCTTTCCTTAATCGAAAATATAGGCTTTGCATAGTAAAGCAACCATATTTATTAATTATTCTTTATTATTTCTTATTTATTCTTTATATCCGTTGGGATTACCCTGCTGCCATCTCCAGGTATCGGCACACATATCCTCAAGATTTTTCTTTGCTTCAAAGCCGATTTCCGCCTTCGCCTTTGCAGGGTCAGCATAGCAGGCATCAATATCACCGGGACGTCTTGCCTCCAGCTTAAAGGGAAGCTCCTTGCCGCAAGCCTTGCCAAATGCCTTAATCATATCAAGAACGCTGTAGCCGTTGCCTGTTCCAAGGTTATATGTCACAACTCCGACGTGATTTTCGATTTTCTTCAAAGCACAAAGATGACCGTCAGCCAGGTCAATTACGTGGATATAGTCACGGACTCCTGTACCGTCATGGGTATCGTAGTCACTTCCGAAAACGTGAACGTAGTCACGTTTGCCAACCGCAACCTGAGAAATATACGGCATAAGGTTGTTGGGAATGCCCTGAGGGTCTTCACCGATGAGACCGCTCTCGTGAGCGCCAACGGGATTGAAATATCTGAGAAGTGCAATATCCCATTCACTATCCGCAACCGCCAAATCACGGAGAATTTCTTCAATCATCAGCTTTGTTCTGCCGTAGGGATTTGTGCAGGAAAGGGGGAAGTCCTCACGAATGGGAACAGACTGGGGCTTTCCGTACACAGTGGCAGAAGAGCTGAACACCAGCTTTTTGCAGCCGTATTTGCTCATAAGCTCACAAAGATTGATTGTGCTGTAAAGATTGTTGTGATAATATGCAAGGGGCATGGCAACAGATTCGCCAACAGCCTTGAGACCTGCAAAGTGAATAACCGCATCGAACTTGTTTTCCTTGAAAAGAACCTCCAGTGCATCCTTATCCACCATATCGACTTTATAAAACTTCAGGTCTTTGCCTGTAATCTTTTTAACTCTGATGAGGGATTCCTCACAGCTGTTTGAAAGATTGTCAACAACCGTAACTTCGTAGCCTGCATTAAGCAGCTGAACGCAGGTATGGCTACCAATATAACCTGCACCGCCTGTAACCAAAATATGCATAATATACCTCCTGTCTGTTATTTTCATAACAGTATTAATTTTGAAATTATATTTTACCATAAAAATACGGATTTTTCAAGAGTTTTATTTTAATTGATGCGTTATTGAATTTATGACACATCCTAAAAATGCTTTTCTTGACATAAAACTCCATATGTGTTAGTATGAATATGTTGTTATAACACAAAAGGAGAGGTAGTTATGAATAGCTTATTATTAAGAAAAACCGCAATTTTTTTAATCATTGTTTCAACAATAATCAGTTGTCTGGTATTCAGCTCTTGTGCAATGAAATGTGACACCTGCGGTGGCTCAGGAAAAGTTACCTGTGCTTCCTGCAACGATGGTGTCTGCAAGTATTGCAAAAACGGGGTGGAAACCATGGCAAACGGTTCAACATTGCTGTGCATCAAGTGTAAAGGAACCACCGTTTGCGGTGCCTGCAACGGAAAACTGAAATTTGATTGTCCCAGATGTGAAGGCAAAGGAAGAAAATAGAACATCATAAATATCACTAAACGCAGAAGGAAATACCTATGAACGAAATAAAAAAAATCGACGTACACGCACACGCAGTGCCCTTTCCCCAATATACACCCACAGTCAACGGAGCAAGAATGGTTTCAATACCTGAGCTTCTGAAGTTCTATGACGACCTGAACATCGAAAAGGGAATCCTCCTCCCCCTTGTTCCGCCGGAATCTATGTATGAAACGGTGTCTCCCGAATGTTGCAAATATATGGTTGACCAATATCCCGACCGTTTTGACTGGTTCACATACGTTGACCCAAGAGCAATCAACAACACAAAGGACATTGACCTGTCCATTTTGCTCCGGCCTTACAAAGAACTGGGTGCAAAAGGCGTTGGCGAGCTGACAGCAAATCTCTATGCCGACGACCCCAAGGTTGATAACCTTCTTTCACATTGTGAAGAATTGGAGCTCCCCGTGATTATACATATCGCTCCCACCTTTGACGGATATTACGGCATTGTGGACGAGCTTCACCTGCCACGACTTGAAAAAATGCTTCAAAAGCACCCTGACCTCAAAATTATCGGACATTCACAGCTGTTCTGGAGCGAAATTTCCGCAGACGTGACCTCCGAGAATCGTGGCGGATATCCCACAGGAAAGGTAACTGACGGAAGGATAGCGGAGCTTCTTCGCAAATACCCCAATCTTTACTGCGAAACCTCTGCCGACAGCGGTTCAATTGCTCTTATGCGTGACACGGAATACACGGCAAAATTCTTTGAAGAATTTTCCCACAGAGTTATGTACGGTTGCGATATTTGCAGAGTAACCAATCAGCACCCTTACAAATTTGATGCCTTTCTGGACAAAATGCTTCAAGACGGAATGCTCACCATGGAAAACTACAAAAAGATTGTCCGCAACAATGCAATCGACATTCTTAAACTGAATATGGAAAAAGCATAAAGAAGTGCGTTAACACGCATATCTCTCCCTTCGTCTTTTGCTATCACCCAAAATGCGAGAACAAATGGCTGTTAAAAAGAAATCCACAAGGATTTCATCATCAAATAACAGCATTGCCGGCTGAGGGAGAGACTTCAATCACAGCTTTGCATAGCAAAGCCACCACATTTATTCTTTATTATTTATTCAATATTCTTTTTTCTTTTTCCCCACCAACAGAACTGAAGATGTGGTAGCAGATAAATATAACAAAATATTATAATTTCCAAAACGATAAAGAAAGATGCGGGTTCCCGGGCGAACTCGCATCTCGTTTTTTTAGATTATTTGGTCTTTCCCCTTCAATCCACTTCAAACCAAGTCTAGTCCTTGTGGGTCGTCAACTCATCAGGCTCATACTCACGGAGCTTCGCCAAAAAGCCACATTCCCACAGCTTATCCTCAATTAATTTCAGTGTTTCAAAGCTGTCGGCGGTCACCGTGTGATAATGATATCCCGAGGTGACATTTTTAAGCAGGCTGGACTTCCCGGAGGCAATATTATTCAGAAATCTCTCCACATCTCGCCTTGAACGGATGTTCATTGGTGCACTGACCTTGTTGTATGCCTTGTGATACACAAAAACGTCCTCAACCGTGCCGCCCAGGTCAACAATGAGATTAAGCTCCGTTTCAACATCCTCGTCAGAATGAAGGTTTTTGAACACCTTTGATGGTCTGCCCTTGTTTTCAAGAACATATCCTTTGGAGAAAGCCGAAATCACAGCGCCTTCCTCCCTCAGCTTTGCAATATCCTTCACAATAATCTGACGGCTGACACCGAATTCCGACGAAAGAGCATTTGCTGAAAGGGGATTTTCAGCCTGAATCAGCCGATTCAGAATTTCCTGTCTTCTGATTTCACATTTCATAATGACCTCCACCTATATTGCGTGCAGATTCTTCAAAGAAAGGTCTAAAATTGGCGCAGAATGTGTCAAAGCACCGCTGGAAATATAGTCTACCCCAAGGTCTGTGAGAACAGCAATATTTTCCTTTGTCACGTTCCCCGAAACTTCAACCTCCGCTCTGCCGTCAATGTATTCCATCGCTGTTTTTATCTGGTCGTGGGTCATATTGTCAAGCATAATGATATCAGCCTTCGCTTCAATTGCCTCTTTGACCATATCCATATTCTCAACTTCAACCTCAACCTTGAGTACAAAGGAGATATGTGCCCTTGCCATTTCCACAGCCTTTTTGATACTTCCTGCGGCACCGATATGGTTGTCCTTCAGCATAACAGCATCCGAAAGATTGTATCTGTGGTTACAGCCACCGCCGCAACGTACTGCGTATTTCTCAAAAATACGGTTGTTGGGAGTGGTTTTTCGTGTGTCAAGAAGGGTTGTCTTTGTTCCTTCAAGAAGGCTTGCAACCGAGCGGGTGTAAGTGGCAACACCGCTCATCCTCTGAAGATAGTTAAGAGCCGTTCTCTCGCCAATCAGAAGGGTTCGGATATCCCCACGGATTTTCGCAATAAGCTGACCCTTCTTCACATCGTCTCCGTCCTTTGCAAAATATTCAAACTCTGTGTTTTCATCAATAATGGTAAAAACCCTCTCAAACACCTGGAGACCGCAAACAACGCCATCCTGCTTACAAATAAGCTCAACTTCCCCAAGCTTCGGTTCCGGCATAACGCTGTTGGTGGAAACATCCTCACTTGTTATATCCTCATTAAGTGCCCCCATAATCAAAGGGTCAACCTTCAGTTTCAGTGTTGCATTATCAAACATTTTTCTTATCCTCTCTTTCGCCTTTCTTTATCTCATCAAGTACCGTTTTCCTATATTCTTCCTCAAGTGCCTTCCGGTCAGCATACACCGAAAGATCAATTTCCGGCAGTCCGTCGCTCACCTTTGGATTCGCTGTCATATGCTTTGCCGCACGTTTGGCAAAAACCAGACTTTCAAGAAGTGAATTGCTTGCAAGTCTGTTCCGTCCGTGAACACCGTTACAGGCAGTTTCGCCAATGGCATAAAGTCCGTCCATAGTGGTCTTGCTGTCATAATCAACCTTTATTCCGCCCATAAAATAATGCTGGGCAGGCACCACTGGAATACATTCCTTTGTGACATCATAGTTATTGTCCTTGCAATACTGAACAATATTGGGGAAATGCTCCATAAGCTCGTCACGGGGAATTGTCCGCAGGTCTTCCCAGACGAACTCGGAATCATCCTCCTTCATCTGCTGTTCAATGGCTTTTGTCACCACATCTCTGGGAAGAAGCTCATTCACAAACTGTTCCATATCCTTGTTATAAAGCTTTGCACCCTCGCCTCTGACAGATTCCGAAATCAAAAAGCTCCTGCCTTCCCCTTCCTCGGAATAAAAGGTGGTGGGATGAATCTGGACGTAATTCATATTTTTCAGCTCAACGCCGTGCTTTGCGGCAATGGCAACCGCATCCCCGGTCAGGTGACGGAAGTTGGTGGAGTGCTTGTAAAGACCGCCCAGACCGCCGCAGGCAAGAACGGTATACTCCGCTTCAACAGTATCGATTTCTCCGTCCTCCCCGGCAATAACCGCACCAACGCATATGCCGTCCTTCTGGATTATGTCCAGAAGGGTTGTGTGTTCAAGAATGGTTATATTGGGTTGTTCCTTCACCTTTTTCATAAGCTTTGAGGTAATTTCCTTGCCGGTTATGTCCTTGTGGAACAGAATTCTGTTTCGGGAATGTGCACCCTCCTTTGTATAATTGAAGGAGCCGTCCTCATTGCGTGAAAACTCAACACCGTAAGCCACCAGGTCATCAATCACATCCTGTGACGAGCGAATCATAATCGAAACACTTTCACGGTCGTTTTCGTAATGACCCGCCTTCATAGTGTCTTCAAAAAAGGACTCAAAATCCTCTTCATCACGCATTACGCATATTCCGCCCTGAGCAAGATAGGAATCGCTCCGCTTGGTGTCGGATTTTGTTATAATCATTATGTTCTTTTCCTTGGGCAAATGAAGTGCACAGTAAAGTCCCGAGCACCCGCTGCCTGCAATAAGTATGTCAGTTTTCATAAAGCCTCCCTGAAACTCAATGTCATTAAGTTATGCAATTTGTCATTCTGAGCGAAGCCATAGGCAAAATTGAAGAATAACATCCTTTCCGATATCCTTCTCCCCGTCAGGAGCAAGCCCCTGCCCTACAATTAATCTTTCATTTTACTTTACTATTTCATCTCTAACAACGTTATTATATCACAAAAGTTGACACATTGCAATACAGGTGTAAACTTTTGTGTAAACTTTGTTGACTTTTTGTCGGATTTAATATATACTAAGGTAAAATACGGAGGACTTTTTTATGTTTAACACAAAGGATTTACAAAGCGAGATAATAAAACTGAAAAAGGAAAATGACGTCTGCATACTTGCCCATGCGTATCAGACTCAAGATATAATTGAAGTTGCGGACTATGTGGGAGATTCCTTTGCCCTCAGCAAGCTGGCGGCAAAAGCCCCTCAAAAGACCCTTCTGATGTGCGGTGTTCGCTTTATGGCTGAAACCGCAAAGATTCTTTCCCCCCAAAAACGGGTTATTCTTTCCCACCCTGATGCAGGCTGTCCCATGGCGGAACAGCTGACTGTGAACGAACTTCGTGAAATAAAAAAACAGCACCCGGAATGTGCTGTTGTAGCATATATAAACACCACCTCGGAGCTTAAAACCGAATGTGATGTTTGTGTCACCTCCGCATCGGCTCTTGAAGTTGTGGCAAGAATGCCCCAAAAGGATATATTGTTCATTCCCGACTGCAATCTTGGCTCGTGGCTTGAAAAGCAGCTTCCCGAAAAAAACTTTCATTTTATACAGGGCGGATGCCCCGTTCATATGCAGATTACTCCGGAAGAAGTTGACACAGCAAGGGCAAAGCACCCCGAAGCCCTTCTTCTTGTCCACCCCGAATGTCTGAAGGAAGTAACCGAAAAGGCAGATTACGCAGGAAGCACAACGGGAATTATGAAATATGTTGCCGAAAGCAATGCAAAGCAGTTCATTATCGGAACAGACAACAGCATTGTTCAGCACCTTCAGTTTGAGCATCCCGAAAAGAAATTTTACCCTCTTTCAAAGAACTGCGTCTGCAAGGATATGCGGTTGACCACATTGGTGGACGTTCTGAACTGCGTCAAAGGCACAGCAGGAGAAGAAATTGTTCTCGATACCGAAACAATGGAAAAGTCAAAGCTCTGCATTGACCGTATGCTGGGATAAACAACCCAATGGTTATCAGACAAAAAATCATTGAGGATTGCAACAAATTTGCTCACCGAGAGATGAATTTATCTAAAAAAAGATATTTTTCAACAATGAAAAATATTTTTTTTGGTGGAGCCGAGGGGTGGCGTAGGACTTTCTCGACATAAGGAAAGTTAAGCCGTTTCACTTCGTCATCACCCATTATCTTTAATTTTAGACAAAAAAATAGGACAAGAGCTGTAGTCTCATCCATATATTTTGATATATCTATATCTTCATAATACAACAAAAGAGGATACACTTACCTTCGTTACTATCGCATTCTGCATCACCTGACGCTCGCTGTTAACTTTCTTGATTAGAGCCAAGAGAAGCTCACTGAATAGATTTTTCACTTAACATCAGTCTTGCTATTTTAGAATATCTTTCCAGTTTTCCGGGAATCCCATTAATTCCATCTTGACATTCGAATACTTATCGTATAACGCTTCTATCAAGTCTATAAAGTCAAAGTAGAAGTAGAATCATAACCATCATCCAACAGTAAGTGGTTGTCTGTTTCGAGCATTACACACTCTCAACTGTCTAAAGACATTAACAAAAGCATAACACTTTCTACCGTAAGGCAGAAAGTGCTATGCTTTTCGTAAATATTCCTACAAAATAATCCCCTGAAACTATTGCTTATTCAACCCAGGTTGTAATATCAATAGGAGCCATCATGGGAGCAGATTCGTCTGCTGTGTTCCAGATAAACGCCTTGAATGTGGGATTTGCCACAGCATGATCAACGTTTACTTCAGCAACGCCTTCGTGATTGAAGTTTGCAACCCCTGCACCTGCAAAGGTTTCGCCATCATAAACCGCAATCATAACAGCATAGTCAGCACTCTGTGCAACTGCACTTACTGTGTACTTGTGACCTGTCGCTGTTTCGCTTCTGATTGCAGAAATTGCAGGTTCATAGCCTGTAATCTGGAAGTTACTGAATGTCCATCTTGTGTTGATGTCATCAAGAGCAGGGTTAGGACCGCAGTATTCAGCAAGATGAGCTTGGTCATTTTTATCAGCATAATATGTTCCCAAGTAACCAAACTTCAGGTACTGCCATGCACCGTAAATGCTTCCCTTGGAATAATCTGTACCTTCAGTAAGAGCTTCCCATGTGTCTGAACCTTCAGCCTTTCTACTGATACCTGTGAGTGACCCCTGAACGTAATCAACCTTATATGTGTACTTCACATCCTGAGTTGCATTCCAGATATTGAAGGCAAAGGTGCTGCCACCATTTTTGGGAGCATAAACAATGCTTATAGGTCTGTCACCGCCTGTCTTTACTGCGTCAAAAACGATTGAACGTGTTGTTGCAGAAGTATCATGTGCTGCTGCAAACTTATATTCAAGACCCGTTGCACCTACTGCTTCTGTGTCAACAACAATTTCAATATCATCTGTATAAACAAAGTTCCTACCAAATTGTGCCCAATCGTCAAACCGGTAGTTCTTAACATTGTCAATCAGATATTTTGCTGACATAAAGTTGTCATAGTCAACCTTTGTCATATCCATATATCTTGAATCAAGACCATAGAAAGATGTACCCTCTGAAATTGTACTGTTTCCGTCATACTTATAGTCACGGTTAATCATCAGCTTTTTGAATGCTGAATCAGGATCTCCCTGAGCTTTGGTGTAGACAGTAACCTCACCGGCTTCAACAAGAACCTTTACTGTTGTCCATTCATCCTCAGTAAAGTTTGAGGGGAAGAAATGGAGAATTGCGCCGATACCTGTTGAGTTGTTTTTACCCTGAATTGACAGAATGATACCTGATGTGTTGTTTACCGGCTTAACATCAAGATAGAATGCACAGTCATCACTGTACCAATTGCTGTTAGGGTCTCGGTATTGACACATAACATAATATTTACCTGCGCCGTCATATGCACCCTTACTATGGAAAGCAAGTTCATAAACCTTGTTTGTTCCTTCTGTAATTGTTGTAGCTTTTGCTGTTGAAGGTGATAAAATCGCAGCATTGCCAAAATCTTTGTTATCACCATCATTGTCAACAATTTTGTTTTCGGTATACTTCTTCTGCATCGGAACAGCTGCACTAGTGTTGATTGCAAAAAGACTTACAATCATAATCGTACAAAGAACCAAACTAATTACTTTTTTCATAAAAATTTCTCCTTTCTTATTTTGAAAACCCTTTTTGTCTTTCTTTTTTTGCCGCACATCGGGAACAAATGAGTTCCGTGGCCGGGTGATGATTGGCAAATCCGGAAAAACATCTGGGTCTTCATTTCATTTATTTTTCCGGAAAAATAACTTTTACGTCATTCCTTTGATGTCATTTATATTTAACCATTCCTTCCGCCCCTTGGAATTGCCGAATAGACCGCAGGGCTTCGGGTATGGGTAAATAACTTACAAATAATCCGCATAGTCACCCGCATACTGTTCAACAAGCGGTGCGCCATACCAGAGAACATACGCATTTTCAGCTTCGGTTATGTTCTTGCCGAAGGCTTCTGCACAAGCCTTGATATCAAGATATCCGCCGGACATAACAGTATTGTCAAACACAACCGCCGTGCCGTTCACATCAACACTCTTTGCACCTTCTGTGAAGGTTACTGTTGCATTTCCAAGGGTGAAGGTCGCCTTGCTTCCGCTGACTGATGCAGTTGCACCAAATACCTTTGCAACGGTTTCGGGTGCATACATTCCATTGCTTACTGTGATGTTTTCAATCTGACCGTAGATTGATGCATTTCCCGATGTTTTGGGGAGCACCACCTGTTTTGAACCTGTTTCGCAGCTTGTCGCACCACGGAAGGTTCTTTCGTGAACTTCCTCGAAACGCTTTGTTGTTCTGAGCTTTGCCTTGTCGATTGCATAAACAAATGAACGTCTTGGCTGGTCAAGGTTGTTCCAGTTGATATAAATTGTGTTGTCAAACACCTTGATTGCATGGTTGCAGGCATCAAACAAGGGATAATCTGCCCATTCATTGAGGGTCATTGCGAATTCCCAAGTCTTGCAGCCGTCATAGCTGACCATAAGTGCAAATCTGTTTCGTGGTGAATGAATGTATCTGTAGCAATAGGTTGTTGCATCATATTCGATGATTGCATAATAGGTATTAGGGTCTTCGTTATCTCTCTCGAAAGCATATGTACAAAGAGGATTGATGAACTGAGTGGGTCTGAACTCACCGTAGTTCTTGCCGCCATCGTGGGAATCCATATAGTACACAAAGCCCATACCTGTTCTTGCAGTATAGCGGATTGTTCCGTCAGGAAGCTCTGTCATTGTTCCTTCCTGGAAGTTGAAACCTGTTGTGTCGGTTGAAATTCCCTGAGATGTTGGGATTCCCATTGCGGATTCAGCTTCGAACCATGTTTTTCCGCAATCATCGGTATAATAAAGACCGGTGATGCTGTTTGCTTCTGTCCAGGTTTCGTCGCAGGCAACAAAGATTCTGCCCGTTGATGCCTGAGTTACGCTGGCATTGAGAACAACACGTCTGCTTGCAGGTCTGCAGCTGTTCAGGTCGCCCATTCTTGTCCATGTTGCACCGTCATCAGAGGAAGTATATGCAACAATATTGCTTGTGTTTTCGTGGGATAGTCTGAAAAGTCTGCCGTCCTGAAGTGTAAGTATACCTGTGTTATCCTTTCCACTTGCAGTCACAGGCTCTGACCACGTGAAACCGCCATCCTTGGTGGACATTTTCTTTGTCCATGAATTTTCATAAACAACAGTTCCGTCCGAAAGCTGATAGAACTCTGCAATACCCACTTCATCGCTGATTACTGCAGATTTGATACCTGCCGTGACCTTACATTTACCGATATAGTCAACATTGTCAATGAGAACCGAACCGCCTTCAATACCAAATCCCGTATATCCCCAGAAAGGCATATACACACCTGCCGAAATCACGTTTGAGCCGTCCATTTTCAGAACGAGGCTTTCATCCTTGATGATAAGTTCAAATTCATGCCATGTATTGAGGCTGGGAGCAGTTCCGCTCCATTCACGGATGTTATCAGCCGTATAGCGTGTGTCCTCGCTGTATGACTTGATGTACCATTTTCCTGTGGTGTAGTTATAACCTGCTTTCACGCTGTAATAAGGACCACGGAATACTCTTGGTGTCACATAGAAGTTGTCACCGCTTTCAATCTTTGCAGACCACTTCATATGAACATCGTCACTCTGTCCGTTGAGGTAAACATCGCCTGTTCCGGCAATCTTCATTGAACCATTTGAAACAGTTGCAGTTACCGCATCGGTGTCCTCAATCCAGTAGTCAAGGGGTGCCATTTCGCCACTTCCGCTGAAGTCTTCCTTGTGGTAGTAAAGGTCGTCTGTTCCCTTGATTGCAATGATTGTTGAAGCTGATGGGTTCGCCATTGTTCTGACGATTTCGGGAGTGTGTGCAACAGCTTCTGCCGAGAAGGAATCAACATAAATATTGTCAATCCATACCTGAGCAAGACCCTTTGCAACAGTAATTCTCCAGTAACCGGGCTTTGCTTCGCCAAGGAGTGTGTATGGCTTTTGTTCGCCTGTTTCAACATCATGATAGCTTGATGTCATAACACCATCCTTGATATCCAGCCAAATCTTGTATTCACCGTCATAGAAAACAATACTTTCATCCGATGCATCAGTTTTATCAAACTCAATTGAGTAGTTTGAAGGAACATCTCTGACTGTGTCGCTGAAGTTTGCATCACCGTTCCATACCGATGAATAATACTCTGTCTTCACGCCGCTGCCGCCGATTATAAAGCCTTCAACACCCGAATGGATCACGATGTTTGCGGTTGATGTTCTCGGCATAAACCAGGAATGTGCAAAATGTCCGTTATAGTAAAGGTCAACCAAGCCTGATGTTACAACCAGCTTGAAAGTTCCGCTTCCAAGGCTATATTCCTTCTGTCCCTCGTTGGACTGATATATAATCTTGTTACCCACGTGCTGCAGGTCAAGACCGAAGTAGCCGTCAGCCACATTGAGGTTTGCTGTTCCACCTGAATATGTATAGTCGATTTCGTATTCACGTTTCAGGTTCACGGTCGCATTTCCAGTTGATGTTGCTTCAATATTGACAATTGGTGTCATATAAGGTGTTCCCGACATGGGGTATACCTTTGCATATACCTGACTTGTTCCCACAGGGAGACCCGAAAGGGTATATGTGAAGGATTTCCACGAAAGGATTCCCGTTGTGGTTGCATTTCCCTTATATTCATCGTTTGCATATATCTCAATCTTTGAAATATCGCTTACCTTTGCATTGTCAAAGCTGAGCTTCACGGAATTTCCATAAGAAAAGCTTGTGCTTGCAGGATTGATTGTTGTGGCATAGGCATCGCTGACGGTTATAACCGATTCAGGGCCTTTGACACCGTTCACAGCCGCACAAACACGGTATGTTCCAACTGTGGGCGCAGTCATAGTGAAAGCATAATCTGTCCCTGTTCCGCTCCCCACCTTCAAACCGTTCACATAGTAATCAACAAATGAAACCGAACTGCCGGCAGTTGATTTGAAGGTTATATCCGAGCCTTCGGTAAATTCCGCACCGTTTGCAGGACTTGTTAGCTCTGCTGTGGGGAAGTATGGTCTGTAATGCATTTTGCCCAAATGAATTTTGTAATTATCATTGGGTGTGGAGTTGAGCATAAACATTATATTTGCAGGCTCTGTTGCCCATAGTCCCTGTTTAAATCTGTAAAGCTCATTGCCATCCATATAAATTGTGCAGTATTCGCCACGCAATTCCATTTTCCAATCGTGCCATTCATTGTCGATATTGGCAAGAATCCCCATGCCGCCCGATTGTGCATGTTCTCGATTAACCATTACAATGCGGTCGGGTTTCAGGTACTGATAGTTGTTGTAGCCGTCATTTGTAACCTTGAAGCCAAAATCCTTTGAACCGAATTCGTCAACCTTCATTTTGAATTCAAAATCATAGTTCTGAGGTGCCGAAGGTCTATAATTCAAACGATATGCACCTTCGGTCTGCTGAACATCAAAGGTCAGAATCCCCGATTCTTCATTAATTTCTATGTTATCGCCGCCCACAATTTCCCAGTTTGCATAGGTCTCGGGCTTTGACCAGTTCACATAGAACTCACCTTCATAGTCGCCCTGACCGGGAATCAGGTCGGTGGGGTCTTCCTCTTCGGGAAGTTCCGGCTGTTCCTCTTGGTCAGGAACCTGAATCAGGGATGTTATATCCCATTCCTCAACAAGAGGCTCAGCAGTTAAGGAGTCAAACAAAAACAATTTGAGTGTGGGCTTTTCAACATTGTGAACAAGCTCAACCGTTGCCGTACCTTCGTGATTGAATTCAGCAATTGCCGAGGTCACAAAGACATCTCCTTCAAAAACCGCCGCAACCGCCTTGAAGGATGCAGACTTGGCAACAGCACTGATGTCGACAGAATGTCCTTTTTCAGTCTGATTTGCAACAGCGGAAATACCTGCATCATTGCCCGCAACCTGAATATTACTGAATTTCCATACAGTATTCACGTCACCAAGTGCCGGATAATCACCGCAATATTCCTTCAGATGAACCGCATCATTTTTATAGTATTCCCCAAAATATCCAAACTTGAAATACTTCCATGAGCCGTAAATTCCGCCCAATGAATAGTCTTTTCCATTCACAAGTTCTTCAAATACCGTGGATCCCTCTGCCTTTCGAGCAAAACCGGTGAGTACACCTTTCACATAAGTTGCTTTATATGTATACTTCACGTCTTGCTGTGCTGTCCAGATATTGATTGCATAGTTTTTGATACCTGAACCGCTCAACGGAGCAAAGGTAACGTTCACGGGACGTTCACCACCGCTTTTCACCGCATCAAATGTCCATGTGAATGTGTTGTCAGGAATTGCAATGGTGGAATCAAGCTTGTGTTCAAAGCCCGTTGCACCTAGACTTGTATTAAACTCAATTTCCTTTTCGTAGTTATAAAGTATATTTTTCACAAAAAACTCTTTTTCAATTCCTGTGATTTCAATATTGTCCACCAGATACTTTGCCGTCTTGAAATTTGCGGTGTCATAAGCCGCCCCATTGGTTGCAACATCCATAACAGCAGTATCAAGAAGAATGAATGTGGATGAACCCGATATGGGGTAAACACTTTTGAAATAATCTTTTCCGTGGATAAGTTTAACATATTCCTCATCATCTGCACCCTGACTCTTGGTGTATGCCTCAATGGTACCACCCACCACCTCAAACTTTACTGTTGTCCAGCTGTCTGCAACAAGGCTTGACGGATAAATATGAGCAGTCAGCTTGGGATTATGAAGAGAAATACCAATACCGCTTGTGTTGTTCACGGGATTTATATCAAATTCCACAGAATAGTCTGTCAGATTCTCCCAAGACACATTCATATGCTCTCCGGGAATTGCGTAAATAGCATAATATCGGTTGCCGTCATAAGCACCGTTGCCGTTATACGCAAATTCAAGAGCCGTGTTGCCCGTGCCATCATCAACAATATTCACCGATGTTCCATTGGCAACGGTACTTTGATTTGATGCAAATGCGGTTGATGTTGTTTCGCCGTCGCGATAATATATACTGAGTAAATCAGTCTTTCCCTGATATGAAATGGCTCCGTTGACACTAACAACAAAAAATGAGCAAACCAAAGTAACACAAATTAAGAAACTGATTATTTTTTTCATAAAATATCTCCTTTCTGTGCTGAGGAGCTTGCACAGAGCGTTCAAGACGCTCTGTGCAAAATGAGGTTAAACACAATCTGTAATGCCGTCAAGAAACTGTTTTGTCAATGGAGTGTTATACCAAATTACATAAGAATTTTCAGAATCCGTTATTTCCTTGCCAAAGGCTTCAGCACAAGCCTTGATATTTAGATATCCTCCGCTCATACAGCTTTCGGCAAACGCCTTTGTTTCACCGTTCACTTCATAGCTTGATGCACCTTCGGTAAACACAAGCTTGCCGTCACCCATTCTGAAGGTAACTGTGTTTCCGCTTGCTTCGTAAGCTGCACCAAAGGCTTCTGCAACGGTCTTGGGTTCATACATTCCACCACTTACGGTTACGTCAATCACATTTCCGAAAAGCATTGCTTCACCTGATGTCTTGGGAAGAACAACCTGATCACCAAAAGAGTAATTACCCATTGCACCACGGAAGTCTCTTTCGTGGATTTCTTCAAATCTCTTTGATGTTCTGAGCTTTGACTTGTCGATTGCATAAACAAATGAACGTCTGGGAGAGTCAAGATTGTTCCAGTTCACATAAATCGTATCGTCAAAAACTCTGATTGCATGGTTACAAGCATCAAACAGAGGGAATTCGCCCCATTCGTTGAGGGTCATTGCAAACTCCCATGACTTTGCACCATCATAGCTCACCATAAGGGCAAATCTGTTTCTGGGAGAATGCTCATATCTGTAGCAATAGGTTGTTGCATCATATTCAATAACTGCATAATAGGTATTGGGATCTTTGTTGTCACGCTCGAAAGCATAAGAACAAAGAGGATTGATGAACTGCGAAGGTCTGAATTCACCGAAGGTCTTTCCGCCATCATGGGATTCCATATAATAGATAAATCCCTGACCTGTTCTTGCAGTATAGCGGATTGTTCCGTCAGGAAGCTCATAGAATGTACCTTCCTGGAAGTTGTAGCCCGTTGTATCGGTGTTGATTCCTTCTGACGTGGGAAGACCCATAACAGTTTCAGCCTCATACCAGGTCACACCCCAGTCATCGGAATAGTAAAGACCCGTAATACTCTTTGCCTCTGTCCATGTTTCATCACAGGCAACGTGAATTCTGCCTGTTGTGGAAAGAAGAGTACTTGAATTGAGAACAACACGACGTCCTGCAGGTCTGCAACTGTTTATGTCACCCATTCTTATCCATGTTTTGCCGTCATCCTCGGATGTATATGCCACCATGTTGCTGGTATTCTCATGGGCAATTCTGAAAAGTCTGCCGTCAGGAAGTTTCTCAACACTCCCAACATCAACGCCACCGGACTTAACCGCCTCGCTCCATGTATAGCCACCGTCTTTTGTTATACGTTTCTTTGTCCATGAATTTTCATAAACAACACTGCCGTCAGACAGCTGATAGAATTCTGCAATACCAACGTCATCCCCTATGATCGCAGAGTTGAGGCCTGCTGTTGTCTTACATCTGCCTTCATACTCAAAATTGTCTATACAAACCGAACCACCATCAATACCAAAGCCCGTATATCCCCAGAATGGCATATCAACCGCTCCTGTTTCGATAACGGTCTCACCGTCCATTTTCAGCACGAGAGTATTTTCCTTCAGTTCCATTTCAAAGTCGTGCCATTCATCGGTTGTGAGTTTTGGACCCGCAAACTCGTCACGCTTGTCAACACGGTATCTCGTGTCCTTGCTCCACTGTTTCATATACCATACGTTCTTGTCGTAGTCATAGCCCACGTTCATATGATAATAGGGGCCACGAAACACTCTGGGAGTAACATAAAATGCCTTTGTTCCCGATACCTTTGCTGACCACTTCATTTTGAAGTCATCACTCTGACTGTTCAGATACCAGTCGCCCGTACCTTCAAGCTTCATATAGCTTTCGGTTGCTGTTTTCACATTGGTTGCGGTGACAGTATCAACATCGGGAATCCAGTAGTCAAGTGCGTCCATTTCCTGATTGCCGCTAAAATCGTCACTATGATAATATCTGTCGTTTGTGCCCTTCACCGCAACAAATGTTGAGCTGTCGGGATTTGTCATGGTTCTCACAAGTTCGGGACTGCGTGCACTTGCAACAGCCGCATATGAGTCAACATAAACATTGTCAATCCATACCTGAACGAGACCTTTCGCCACCGTGAATCTGTAGTAACCGGGTCTTGCCTTTTCGATGAGGGTATAATCAAAGGGAGTATCACTCTGAATGTTATGATTCTTTGTTGACATTACCCCATCCTTGAATTCAATCTTTATTTCATATTCACCGTCATAGAACGCAATTGTTTCGTTGGAAATATCTTTTTTGTCAAATTCAATTGAATAGTTTCTGGGAACATAGTTGAGCTTTGCAGAGTAATTTGCATCACCCTTCCAACCGTCAACGAAGTATTCGGTTTTCACGCCTGTGCCACCCATTTCGAAGCCCGATAGTCCTGTCTGCTTTGCCATGTTCACAGCTTCATTTCTGTTCATCCACCATGACACGGCAAAATGTCCGTTGTAATAAAGGTCAACAAGACCCGAAGTTGTGACAATCTTATACTTGCCCTTTCCGAGAACAACTTCTTTCGTTCCCTCGGCAGATTCATAAATCAGCTTGTCTCCTTCGTATCTCGCTTTCAGCTCAAAATATCCGTCCTGAATTTCGATTTCTGCATTTTCGCTGTTATAATCGTAGTCAAGCTCATATTCACGATCAAACTTCACAGGAATCGTGCAATCCGAAACCGTTTCAATAAGGAATTCATCCGTGAGATAATGTGCACCGTTGGCGTTCTTTACCTTTGCAAAAACCGAAGTTGTTCCCACTTCAAGATTCGACAGTTCATATCTGAAGGGAGCCGCCATTGACTTGCCCGCAAAATGACCGTCAACAAAATATTCAACCTCTGTGGGCATTACGCTTGCAGTTTGGTCAAGCTGTTTACATTCAAGGAAGACAACTGCATTTTCGCCGTACTTCACCGATTCCTTTTCGGCTTTAATCTGTGCATCAAAACCTTTTTTCACGGTAACAACCGACTCAACGCCCATCTTGTCACCAACACCAACGTTCACACGGTATGTTCCCACCTTTGCATCCTTAAGTGCAAATTCATATCCGGGAGCATAGCCCTTGCCAACCTTGAGCCCGTTTACATAATAGTCAACATAATCAACATTTTCGGTTGTGTTTGCCTGGAAGAGGATTTCCGAACCCTCAACAAATTCCGAACCGTTGGCAGGTGCCGTGAGGTTTACTTCGGGGAAGTAAGGCTTATAGTGAACCTTTCCCAGATGAATGAGGTATTCATCATTTGGAGTTGCCTGCATAAGGAATCTCAGCAGATTTCCCTGATTGGGGGCGAGTGCCTGTTCAAAGCGGTAAAGCTCACCGCCGTCAAGATAAAGTGTAACCCACTTTCCTCTCACTTCCATCTTCCAGTCATGCCAATCAAACCCGATGTCCGCAAAAAGTCCCATACCACCTGAAAGCCGGTGAGGCTCAGTTGTCATTGTAATGCGATCAGGTCTAAGGTATTGATAGTTATTGTAGCCGGGATGAGTTGCCTTAAAGTGAAAGCTCTTGTCACCGTACTTTTCAATTTTTAACTTGAACTCAAAGTCAAAATTATCCGGGAGCTTTGCAGCACGTTCAACCTGATAGTAACCCGCCTTTGCTTTTATATCAAAGGTGAGAATCCCCGTTTCGGGATTGATTTTTATCTGTTCGGGAGCAGGAGTGATTGTCCAGTCCTTATAAGATTCGGGATCTGCCCAGTCAACCGTGAATTCGGGAGCATACTCGGTTTCTGTGGGAGCAGTAAGCAAACTTCCGTCATATTCATCACTTGCAGGAACTATAACCTCAAAATTTTCAACCTCCAACAAACCATCCCCTGTCACAAAAAACTGAACATTAGCAGTTACTGCCCATTCTTTCGCCTCACCTGCTAGGTATTTCTTTCCGTCCATATAGAATTCGTGGTAATTGCCCTTTACCTCAACACGATAGTCGTGCCAAGCATTACCCACATCTGTTTTGCAGTATTGACCGCCAAAGGAATCAAAGCCTGTGGTGTTCATGTAAATACCCGAACGAATTTTTCCGTTCATAATCTGAAAACCCATTGAACCGTCCTTTTTGAGGATTCTGGCTGTCATCTTCACGGTATAGTTATCGGGAAGATTGATGGATTTCTTGAAAGATGCATTTGCACCAAGGCACAAAACACCGTCTTTAATCTGATAAGAACTGCCTGACCATCCGTTCCAGTTGGTCTTTGCCGCCGCCTGCACCGAAAGGGGCGCAAGGCAGGAAATCATCATACATACAAAGCATAAAAATGCCATCAATTTTGTTTTCATATACTTGTTACTCCTTTCGACTTAGTTTTCAACAACAAATACGTATCTCACCTGGCTGGATACAATATACACAAGTATGGGAGTGGGATTGTTGGAATCCACTCTGTACGTTACGATATCGTCAAGTGTACCTGTTTCAATTGTGGGTTCACCGCGTACTACAGAATATTTATATACCGTTGTACTGCCCACGGAAAGTATGTCTGTCAAATAATTTTCGTCAAATCCGTCAGGGTCGGTCACGAGACTGGGTGTAAACAGCATTTTGCCCATTGATATTTCGATTGCCGTACCTGCATAAAGGATTCTTGCACCTTCATAGGGAGGTTTGTTTTCCTTGTTCTTGCCCGAAGTTGAAAGCTGAGGTCCGATTCTGTCAGCCTTGTCGGGAGGATTTGTAAGCATTGTTGACAGTCTTGCCTTGCGTTCGAGAACATTTATTTTGCCTGCACCATTAAGATCAAAGGCAATGATATCGCCAACTATAAGTTCATCAAACTTACCCTTTAATTCGTCCTGAACCGTATAGTCATATGTATTTCCGTTATAGCCTAAGTGAAGAACATTAACCGTTTCGCCCTCGGTGTTCAGGTCAACCGACTTGCTGAGCACGATATACATTGAATAGTCATCGGCAGTTGTGTCAACGCCTTTATAATGGAACACAAATTCCGCCTGTTTGCTTTCCGGGTCAACTCCGCAGATGTCCATGGCAAATATCTGAGATTCACCATCCTTGAAATAAGCTGTGGAAGGTGCTGCTTTCTTATACTCACTGACTTCATTTCTGTCGGTCACAGGAACACTCATAAAGTTTGTACCTGATGCAACAAGAGTGTTTATATCAACGTAAAGTCCACCGTTATGGGATGCATATCTGTACTTCTCACCTTCTGCTCTTTTCAGAGAAGTTTCGGCATCTTCGGTACTGCTGTTGAAGTAAAGCGTATCAATTGATGTGAGCTTTCCGTCCTTCGAAAGATTATAAATTATAGGCTGTGCAAGAGGCATATCGGCACTTTTTGATGCACTGAGGGTTGCCCCTGTCAGAAGTGCATTTCTGATTTGCTCCGCATCGCTGAGTAAACTTCCGTCAATCTTTATCTTGTTGTTCTTTTCGTATATTACTTCCTCAAGGCTTGGAAGAACCATTCTGAAACGAAGATCATTGCTGAGAACTTCAGGCTCACTTATGCTCAACAAGTATGCATATGAACGTGAAGTTTCTTCTTCGGACGCCCCAACAATCATATCGTCAATAACATAGATTGTTGCGGTTTTGCCTATCGCAAGAAGTGATTTTGACTCATCATCAATTCCGTCCCAAAGAGTATATTTTGTACCGTTTACGGTTATGGTATTGCTGCCCACGGCAGTCACCTTTGCACCGGTAATCTCATTCTTGCTTACGTCAATTGAGATTTTATAATATCCGCTGGTTTCTTTTGAACGCTTAACTGCAAGGAGATTTCCCGAATAGATTCTGTCAAGCGAATATGCTTCGCCTTCGCATGTAACCACCACTTCGTCCGCATTGCTGTAATCAAGAGAAACATTGTTAAGACTGTCTTTTATAATTTCTTTTGTCTTGTTGATTGTGTCAACAACCATAAATTCACAGTCTTCAACCATAACAACATCATACACATTGTCGCCATCGTTGCTGACCAATGTCACCTTGCCGTATCCCGGCACCATATCAGCAGGCTCCGGCGCCATGCAGGCAACTCCATTATAGATAACGTCTGTCTCAGGTCTGATTTTCACCGTCTTATCGGAATTTTTGTATTCATACTTATATTCATAGTTTGAATAACCAATAATTTCATCATAGTTCAAAACCATGGTCTTGTTTTTTTCTGAACGTCTTATATAAACAACATCGTTGTTTTCTGCATCGGTTTTGTAGTAAACATCAACAAGATAGCCCAGATATTCCGAAGCATCCCCCGAAAAAGCAACCTCTGTTCCGTCAATCGAAATCATACCGTCACGCATTGTTGTATTCACTTCGGTAAGATTTGTTCCCGGAATTCCGTCAACAACGCCTTCTGTTTTTGCAATTTTCAAAAGGTATTCCATACCAAGGTAATCATCCGAAATTTCGAATGTAACCGTCTGTCCGTAACCTGTTTCACGGCAGGCAGGAGCGTGAAGGATGTTGTATACCATCTTGAAGAATTGACCGTATTCAAGCTCTGCCAAAACAGGAACACCATCAATAACATCGGTTTTCGCCATTGCCGAATCAAGACTTCCAACTGCGATAAAGCCTTTGTAACCAATGAGGCTGGTGAGAACCCTTGCCGCCTCAGAGGTTGAAATGGGAGCATTGGGACGGAATCTTCCGTTTCCGTCACCCTGCATATAACCTGCCTTGCAGATTGTGCTGATATACTTGAAGTAAGGTGTTTCGGACGTTACGTCATAGAAAACACTTTCAAAGCCTGTGGGGTCTGCTATTTCAAGACCCAGCATATTGCAAAAATATTTTGTCGCTTCGGCACGTGTTATGTGTGCACTCAGCCGTTCTCCCGTCACCACGGAATCACCGATAATTCCCAAAGCACAGAGAACCTCCAGTTCGTCTGCTGATACATATTCTGCATCAGAGGAAAAGACCGTAACCGTGAGGCACGACAAAATCAGTGCAACCGATAAGAATAATGATAAAATCTTTTTCATATCTATTTTCCTTTCTTGCGTCAAAGACACATTCTTCAGCCTGAAAAAAATTTGTTCAGATTGCCACGATGCAGCGAGTGGTGCCGTACTACCTGTACTGCCCCGAGCAAAGCGTGGTGAGATGGGCAAATTTTTTCAGGCTATCTTCCTTTCAGTCTGAGAATTTATATCTGTCTTTCAATATAATTAAAGATATTCCAGAAGAATACTGCCGCCTCGGCTCTTGTCAGATTGTTGTGGGGATTGAAGCTACCTGTTTCGTCACCCTGAACAAGACCTGCCATCTGAAATCCCACAACATTGGCATAGGCATACTGAGGAATCTGAGTGAAATCTGCAAATATTTCTGCTTCCACATTCTTCTGAATGGTTACGCCTCTTGCCTCAGCCAGTCTTGCCGCAAGAACAACCATATCTGCACGGATAATATTTTCGCCAATACCGAATGTTCCGTCACCCTTGCCGTTGGTAACTCCGAGAGCATAGGCGGTTGCCACAACATCGGTGTACCACTGACCGACAGCAACATCACCAAATGGAGTTGCTCCCCTTTCCGTTTCAACATAGAATGTTGCAAGAAGCATCGAAAGGAACTCTTCTCTTGTCACATAATCACCGGGACGGTAATTCCCCGTTCCGTCGCCACGAACAATACTGAGATTGCGGAGACCGTTGATTGCATCCTTTGCCCAGTCATAGCCCTCAAGATCCTTGAAACCTTCAACGGGCGATTTTTCGGGATTGAGTTTTTCAGGTTCTTCGGGTGTAATCAGGTCGGGAGAAAATTCAACCTTTGAGGATGTTCCTCCTCCGCCACCTCCGAAGCCTCCGCCTCCGTTTGAAGGCTTCTTGTTGTTTTCTTCGGCTTCAAAGTCCTTCTGAGCTTCATATGCTTCATCGAAGGAGTCAATAATATCCTGAATACATCCAAAAGTCTGACCAACCATTCTCATATAAACGCCCTTGGCACTTACCTTGCAGCTTTTCGACTTTTCACGAAGCTGCGCAAAAAGAGGTGATTTTTCAGCAAGTTCAGCGTTTTTCACTTCAATGGCTTCACGCATATGTCCATGCTGTTTATTCTTTGAAAATTTGTTGATACTGTCAATGAAATCCTTCACTTCATACATATTCTCATCCAAAGCAAGAACTTCGCTCACGGTTTCTTCGGGATATGTCAGGTCGGAATAATCCTTCTCTCCGTAAAGTTCTGTCAAGAGCTTAATTTTGCTTTGATCATAGCCTGCACCTATTTTTAGCATCTCATAATACGTGTCAATAAATTCCTTCATGTCACTTTCGGATTCAATAGCCTTGAAGTCAGCACTCATTGAATCCAGTTCTTCAACATTATAAAGCGGAATAATAAACTGATAAACGTTTCTGTCCGTTCCGCTGACTCTCACAAATCCCATTGTTTCATCACCATAAACCGCAGGGTCAAGAGCAATTTCCGCCTTGAAACTGCCGTCAGCCGCAGACTTGGTCTGATAGTAACCCAAAACATTTCCGCCCGACACGCTGTAATCCGAAACATAGAACACAATGTTGTGTTCGCCTGCATCATCGGTCTTGCCCGAAATTGTCAGATAATTGGCAACCACAGAGATTTTCCACTCATCATCAACGAAATATTTCGACTTATGCTCTGTCACATATCCGTTAACCGCTTCTTCGTCTCTTTGTGCAAGAATTGCTTGACTGAATGCGGCTTCAACATCGTCAAAGGTCTTGTATTCTTCGGTGTATGCTTCAACCATCTTTGCATACACACCGTTTTCATCCTGAATCATGGGAAGTTCTGTTTCAAAAGAAATCATATCCTTGTATATAACCGTAATAATACGTTTAACCTCTGCGCCGTCACCGATTGCCGCAGCAGCATTGATTTCTCTGAAAAACTCTTTGTATCTGTCGACAACGGCAGTAAGTGCCTTGATTGCCGTAATTACAGAATCGCAGTCAGTCACATCTTCGGGAACATTGTTTACGTATTCATTATAAAGCACAAGCATCTCGTCTTCTGTATACTCATTCTCCATTGCAAGCATATCTCCATATGTTACGAGAAAATCTGCCAGATCTCCGGCACTTGCAATTCCGTTCACGAAATCATCAACGCAGTTCTCAAGCTCTGTCTGTGAATAAAGCTCAATGCCGTCAATCTTCTGTGAGTTTGCATTTGTTGCACCCACAATCAATGTTGCGGTTCCGTCTGCATCATAGCTTTCGGGGTCAAGGACAAGTTTTGCTTCAAATGTTCCGTCAGCATCCGTCGCAACCTGCTTAACGAAAATAACTTCACTGCCCTGTGTCATATAAAAACCTACAATTGCACGTTCAGCATAACCTGCAATACCCGAAACGGTTATCTTGTTTGCAACTGCATCCACATTCAGCACCTGAAAGTTCTTTTCAAGGTCTTCTGAAATCTGTGTTCCGTCAACATTTGCATCTGCCGCACCGACATTCAGTCCCGCAAGGCAGAAAACACAAGCAAGAACAGCTGCAATTAATCTTTTTGTTTTTTTCATACTTCTGCACTTCCTTTCTGAAAATCGTTCTATTTAAGTTCAATGGCATCCATAAGAGGCTCCAGGTTACCGAAGTCATCCCAGATATAAAAGCCCATATATCCGTTCTTCAATTTGTCTGCAAAACTACTTGTGTCAACCGTGATTTCAAGCAGATTTTCGCCCACGCCAAGCATCGCTTCGTCCGCAAGCTTGCTGTAAATCATTCTGTGATTTTTGTTGTATACAACAAGCAAAGGCTTAATGGCCGCACCTTCAGATGCAATCAAACCCTCATCGGTGTTCTCAGAAGTTACATGACTTACAACAACTGTAGCTTTTGCAGTAAGTGTTCCGCTTGTCACATCCTCAATTGAGGAAATCACATTGCCGTCAACTTCAAAAACAGGATTTTCTGCAAAAGTTCCCGTATAAACTTTGATATTATCAAGACTTGCATCCATTCCCTTTGCACAGTATGGCTGTAGCTGTGCAGGACTTGTGTTTGATGTGCGTGCAATGCCCTCAACAATCTGCTTGAAGGGTTCGTCGGAATCTCTGTCTTTCCTGTAGATATCCATTGTTTCTTCCTTCATGTGGAACAGATACGTATACCATACTCCCTGTTCATGTGTTGCAACATTCATTTTGTTTGTATAAATACCACCCGGCTCAATTGTTGCAGCATATCTGCCTCTTTCGCCGCCACGGTAGATATTGGTAATCAGATATCCTGCAGGATTATCCATTTTCAGATCAAACGTCAGAACTGTTTCGCCTTCAATTGGACCATTAAGTAGGAAAGTCTGTGACATTGCACCGTTTTCCGGATTGCTCAGATGAAGAACACCATCCTTGATTTCACGCACCCAGTTTTCACCGTCAGGTGATATAAGGCTGGACATAATTGAAGTATCGTCCGATGTAAAATCTTGCTGAAGAAGATATGCCGCACTTGCATTAATCGCAAAAAGCACCACAAACAGGGTTGTGATTGCAAAAATACCTAATATTTTTTTCATATTCTATCTCCTCCTTAGTCAAGTACAATGGCATCAACCATTGGACGTGCCAACTCAATATCTTCCCAAATATAGAACTCAACCGCACCGCCGTCAAGGTTGCTGTGGAATTCTCCAGTATCAACCGAAACCGATAAGGAATTGGAACCCACAGAAACTGTCGATTCATCACCGAATTCACAACCAATCATTCTTCCCAGACTGTCAAAAACAACCATAATGGGTGTAGCTTTTGAACCCGCAGAATCACTGCTGATGATTGTTGCAAATGCTTCAAGTTCGCCATCGGTAACTTCTTCGATTCCGCTGATTACTTCTCCGTCCATTTCGAAACTGCCACCTTCAAAAACGTTTCCGTTCCACATAACAATATTGTCAAGTGAACAATCAATACCGTTTCCGTAAATTCTGAAGGTTGCATTTCCCCAACCTGCATTTGTTGCAGGCTTGGATGTTCCGATATATGTGAAGTCTGCATCGGAGCCTCTTTCTTTTCTGTAAATATCAACAGCCGACTTGCTTGTTCTCACGTTTTTCCAATGCAAGAGGTATGTAAACCATTCACCTCTGGTGTTGGCAAAGGGCTTTGACCACTTTCCGTCCGAAAAAGCACCCCCCGATTCAACGTCATTCTCTCTTATAAACAAGTTATAACGTGTTCCCGTGCCACTTCCTGCATGAAGGTCAATGCAAAGATACTTCTTTGCAGGATCAGTGGACGAATTAACTTTGAAATCGAACATAACCATCATTTCAGATGTGTTTACGTTTCCTGCATTTCGGGTGCTGATGGCATTTGTGCTTGACAAATTTTTAAATCTGAACACCTTGTTTCCATCCTCGTCCTCAATATACTGTTCTGCCCCCTGAGGAATACTTCCTTCGTTGGGAAGCGAAGCCGAAGCTGCTCCCACAGTATCTTCCTCAAAATCAATTGTAATCCAATGCTGACCTGCCGCCGAAACACTTATGGAAAAAAGCGAAACAATCATTGCGACAACCATCACTAGTCCAATTAATCTTTTTGTCATAACCATGACCTCCTTAATATATATTAGTTTAATTATTTATCTTGCCTATACAGTTTTCGGGTTTATAAACCCATAACTTATAACTTTAAACTTTCACTCTTACATTATACAACATCAATTTGTCTTAAAACAACTAATAAAAAAATATGGAATGTGGACAAAATGATACACTATATTTTTGAAATTTATTGAAAATCTTAAAAATATATGATATAATCAGTAAAACTAATTCTTTCAAGCAAAAAAAGAAATGCACTTTTTTGCAAAACGAGGTGATTTTTTGTACGCAGATGTTGCATATGTAAACGAAAAAAACGATATGACACAACCGCTTTCAGTAAAGAGTTGCGGCTACTATCGCATTTACAACCTTAAATCAACCACTTCCGAGCGCCCTTCGGGCAGATCGGACTTCCAACTTTTATACGTTGCATCAGGGAAAACACACTTCTTTTTTAACGGCAAAGAAATCCTTTTATCAGAAGGCAGTTTTGTCCTTTACCGACCCAAGCAACCCCAGAAATACACATATTATGCCCACGACAAACCCGAAGTTTTCTGGGTTCACTTTTCCGGCAACGAAGCCGAAGATATCCTCAAACGTTATGGGCTTGGTGATCAGACAGTTTTTCAGACAACGCCATCCAACGACCTGAAAAATCTGTTTTTTCTGCTCATCCACGAAAGTCAGCAGCTTGAACCGCATTACAACCGACTTGCACCGCTTCTTCTCAGAAGCATCTTCCTGCTTGCTGCAAAAGGGTTTTCACAAAACTCCGAAGACATAGATCAACCAATTCTCCCGACTGTTCAGGGCAACAACCCGCAACACGAAGTTACCCGTGCCATACAGTACTTCAATGCACATTATATGGACGACATCAACATTGAAAAATATGCCACCGAAAACCATATGAGCCCCTGCTGGTTTATTCGCAGTTTCCGAAAACATATAGGGGTGACACCCAGACAGCATATAATTTCCGCAAGGATAACCCATGCACAATCACTTCTGGAAAACACCGAAATGAGCATATCCGAGATTTCATCAACAATCGGCTATGATGATTCCCGGTATTTCTGTCGCATTTTCAAAAAACAAACGGGGCTTTCCCCTTTGGAATATCGCAAAACACGCATTTAATCAAAACCGCACAAAACTTAGTCCCCATTTCAATAATTATAACCGCTTGTTAACTGCAGAAATTAATATAATTGCAACAGTTAAACTATACTTGAAGGAGTAACCGTTTTTATATAAATTTGAGTATAGGGATTCTCATTGGGAAGCATCTTTTCATCAAGCTCCTCAATCTTTTCAATCTCGCCCTTCAGATACCTTTCAAGCACATCAACCGCATACTTCATTCTGTATATCACCCCTCCGATTCGGTTGATTATTACCTCAAGCCCAAAGGTCTTGTTGTATTTGTTCCATTCATCGGCAAACATATCCATGAAATCCTCATAAGCCTTAATTGCTTTGGGGATTTTCTCATTTTTCAACACGGTGAGATATTCACGATTGCCTTCTTCATATGCCTTTCTGAAAGTGTTCAGAATTTCACACTTTTTCATCACCGCATCCGCAAAGAGATTACAATATCTGAAATAGCTGTTATCTTTCGTCTTGGTGTATTCAACCACATCCAAAAAGTCTTTCAAAACTTTTTCGTATTCGTAATCCTGATTTACGGTATCATACAGAATATCCGCATAGAGCATTCTTGCCGAAAAA
>JAZNLK010000024.1:0-32197 GCA_045579055.1 Clostridia bacterium | reverse complement strand
GGGAGTTAAGAAAATAATGGCAAATCTCTAATAAAGATAAGCCATTATTTCTTTCTTTTTATGATTTTTTGAAAAATTCTAAGTTTCACGGGTTAATATTGAAGTTTAATTCTACTTTCTCGGACGGTCTGTAGGTCTAGGTGGGTCTAAAAAATCCCAAAGTGGGTCTAGGGGGGTCTGGGCAAAAATAAAATCTTGAATTTAGACCCCCCGGGGGTCTGAATCAAATTTTCTCAAGAAAAAGATGGCTTTAAAAAGTATGAAAAATACCTGCAAAAACAACGAAACCCCTTGATATCAAGGGGTTTCAGTTGTATCAACCTTTCGATCTTTTGGTGGTCGGGATGACAGGATTTGAACCTGCGGCTCCTACGTCCCGAACGTAGTGCCCTACCAAACTGGGCCACATCCCGTTTTTCAAACAACTTCCATATTATACTATGGTTTTGAAAAAAAGTCAAGAGCTTTTGAAGCAAAATCTTTTTTTCTTTTAACAATGAAAAACAATAACTTCAAGGTGTCAGATTTTCTTGACTTTATACGTCAAATATGTTATGATATTGTTGTAAAAGAATGGTGTTTGCTGACGATATTCAGGTAACGTATTCTGTAAAAGAAATCACATAGCTCGGCTTGTTGAAAGGCGGTATTTATAATGCAGGAAGAAAAGAGAAAAGCTCTTGAAAGTGTCTTCGGACAAATAGAAAAACAATATGGTGCAGGTGCTGTTATGCGCCTGGGCGAAAAAACAAGTGTTGAGGTTGAAGCAATCCCCACCGGCTCGATGGCGTTGGACATTGCTCTGGGTATAGGCGGTGTTCCGCGCGGACGAATTGTTGAAATATACGGGCCTGAATCTTCGGGTAAAACAACTGTGGCGCTTCATATTGTTGCGGAGGCACAGAAGTTGGGCGGTGAAGCTGCATTTATAGATGCGGAGCACGCTTTGGATCCGGTTTATGCTGAAAAGCTCGGCGTTCGTATTGATGACCTGATTGTTTCACAGCCTGACACTGGTGAACAGGCGCTTGAAATAACGGAACAGCTGGTTCGTTCCGGGGCGATTGATGTTATTGTAATTGATTCTGTTGCAGCACTGGTTCCCAAGCAGGAAATTGAAGGTCTTATGGGAGATTCTCACGTGGGTCTTCAGGCGAGGTTGATGTCTCAGGCTCTCAGAAAGCTTACTTCCGTTGTGAGCAAATCCAACACAACTGCAATCTTTATCAACCAGCTTCGTGAAAAGGTTGGCGTTATGTTCGGAAATCCCGAAACAACAGCCGGAGGCCGTGCACTGAAATATTATTCATCCGTTAGACTTGATGTAAGAAGAACAGAAACAATGAAGGGTGATGACGGTGCAATAGGAAACCATACAAAGGTTAAGGTTGTGAAAAATAAGGTTGCTCCGCCGTTCAAAGAGGCAGAGTTCGATATCATATATGGAGAGGGTATTTCAAAGTCTGGAAATATTGTCGATGTCGGCGTTGATTTCGGTGTTATTCAGAAGTCGGGGTCTTGGTTCTCATATGAAGGTGAAAAAATCGGTCAGGGTCGTGAAGCTGTTAAACGTCTGCTTGAAGAGGATGAGGCATTATGCTTTGAAATTGAACAGAAGATAAGAGAAAAAGCGGGTCTTCCGCCTATTGATGAGAACATAGGAGAGGATAAAGAAGTGTCAACGGCATTTTCACCTGTTCCAAAACCAACATCAAAGAAGAAATAATGAAGGGTTCCGGATGGACACCGGAGGTTTGGTTAAATGGAATTTGAAAAAGCAAAAAAAGCGACAGCAAAGATGTTGTCTGTGAAAATGTATACTTGCGATGAGGTTTGTCGCAGACTGATTCAAAAAGGCTTCTCAAAGGAAGTTTCGGAGAGTGTTGTGGTTGAATTTTGTAACGCAGGAATTCTTAATGACGAGGAGTATGCAAAGCTCTACGTACATGATGCAATTTGCGTCAATATGAAGGGACCGCACAGAGTCAGGCAGGAATTGTTGATGAAGGGTATTGCTGCAAGTATTGCTGAAAAAGCTGTTTCGGAGTTTGAGAATGATGCGGACGGACAGCTTGAAGAATATGTGAAGCTTCGCTTTGGTGACACAGTATTTGAGGATTGGAAGGCCTTGGAAAAGGCAAAGGCTCACCTGGTCAGAAGGGGCTTTGGAATATATGATATAAACAAGTGCTTCGATAAGTTGGGCATAAAGGTTTTGAGAGGTGAAGAAGAGTGAAGAAGGTTTCACTTGTTTCGTTGGGATGTTCAAAGAATCTTGTTGATGCGGAGGAAATGCTGGGGATTCTAGAGGAAAACGGATTTGAAATTACAGACAATGAGGAAAATGCTGAAATTATGATAGTCAACACCTGTGCCTTTATTGATTCGGCAAAGCAGGAGTCCATTGACTGCATAATGGAACATATTGAATATAAAAAGACGGATAAGAACCGAATTCTTGTTGTTGCGGGATGTATGAGTCAGCGATACAAAGAAGAAGTTATTAAAGAAATTCCGGAAGTCGATATAGTTGTGGGAACAAATGAGTATAACAGAATTGCGGATATACTGAAAAATCACATTGAAGGGAAAAATGAGGTTTTTTGTTCTGAAGAATATATGAACTGTGGCGACCTTCCAAGAATTGTCACAACTCCGCCTTATATGGCATATCTGAAAATTGCTGAAGGCTGTGACAATCATTGTACTTATTGCGTAATTCCGTCCATTCGAGGAAAGTACCGAAGTCGTGCGATGGAGGATATTGTTGCGGAAGCACGGAATCTTGCTGAAAACGGTGTTCGTGAAGTGGTGGTAATTGCTCAGGATACCACACGATACGGTATGGATTTGTACGGAGAATATAAGCTGGCAGAGCTTCTTGATGAACTGTGCAAAATTGACGGTATACGATGGATAAGAATTCACTACTGCTATCCGGAAATGGTCAGCGACAAGCTGATTGATACAATTGCGAAACAGGAAAAAATATGCAAGTATATGGATATTCCCATTCAGCATTGCAATGACAGAATCCTGAAGCTGATGGGACGAAAAACAAGCAAAAAAGAAATATGTGAACTGATAAAGAAACTTCGGGAACGGATTCCGGGGGTTATTATCCGAACTTCGCTTATTGTGGGATTTCCAACAGAAACTGAGGAAGAATTTGATGAGCTTCGGGATTTTGTTACCGAGATGGAGTTTGATCGGTTGGGAGCTTTTGCGTATTCGCAGGAGGATGGAACGGCGGCAGCGAGACTTGACGGACAAATTGATGAGGAAGAAAAGAGAAACCGTCAGGAAGTTATAATGATTGACCAGGCAGCCGTATCCGAAGAACTGAACAGCAAAAAAGTCGGACAAATCCTTGAAGTTCTGGTTGAGGGATATGACAACATAATAAAACAGTATTACGGCAGAACATATGGAGATTCTGAAGAAATTGACGGAAAGGTTTTTTTTCTGTCCAAAACAAGTCATTGCAGCGGTGATTTTGTTGAAGTCGAAATTGACGATTATATGGAATATGATTTGTATGGAAAGGCAAAGCCTCGACAATAAAAATTGCAGAATAGTATTGACAAAAAGATAAATCCGATGTACTATTTGGAAGGAAGTATGTTGTGGAATAATAGTCAGTGTAATTGTTGATTGCTGTATGCCACAAAGCTGTATGAATGAAATTTTCATAGTTCGACCTTATATACATTGTGCGGAAAAGAAAAATGAGCCGTTATCAGACGGCGGATGGGAGAGATTTCAATGAATTTACCAAATATACTTACGTTATTGAGAGTTTTGATGGTGCCGGCTTTTATGTGGACTCTGCTTGCGGGGCATTTTGTTCCTGCAATCATAATTTTCGTGATTGCTTCATTCACTGATCATCTTGATGGATATTTGGCACGAAAAAACAATCAGGTTACAACATTCGGAAAGCTTATGGATCCTCTTGCTGACAAAATTCTGACCATATCGGCTTTGGTGTGTCTTTTGGGTGTGAACGCACAGTTTATCACATCTTGGGTGGTTATGATTATAATTGCCAGAGAATTGATTGTGACAGGTGTCAGACAACTTGCAATGGGTGAAAAAACTGTTATTGCTGCAAGTATGTGGGGAAAAGCCAAAACTGTTTCTCAGATGGCTGCAATTATTGCGGTTATGATTGATCTGGCATACCCGACAGTTTTGAGATTCGGAGAAAGCTATTGGGGTGCTGTGACATTCTGGCTTGTTGCTTTGTCTGTTGTTTTGACCGTATATTCGGGACTGGATTATATTATTAAAAATCGCAAATTAATAACATTTAAATAAAAAATACAACCATACCGGAAAAAATAGCCATAATTGTATTGACGAGACACCATCTTTGTGGTATTATATTCTCATTATAATTAAGAAATGGAGGATTTCGAATGGATATTTTGGAAAAAATAAAAGAAATTACGGCAGAACAGCTTGACATCGATGAAAGCCTTGTGACTATGGACGCTTCTTTTATAAACGACTTGGAAGCAGACTCTTTGGACCTGGTTCAGTTGATGATGGCGTTTGAAGAAGAATTTGATATGGAGATTTCTGATGAGGAAGCCGAAGAAATTTCAACTGTAGGCGATGCGGTTAACTACATTAAAGAAAACTTGAAATAATATTTTGCGGGCTGTCTTTTGAAATGACGGTCCGCTATTTTTAAATGATCTACCTGACAGTTCAGAAGAATTTGACAAAAGAAGAGGTAATTGAAAATGAACATAAGATATGAGTTTGCGGATATAAGCTTGCTTGAACTGGCATTGACCCATATTTCTCTTGCCAATGACATAAAAAAAGACAGCAATCAACGACTTGAATTTTTGGGAGACAGTGTGCTGTCTTGTGTCATTGCCGGAGAAATTTACAAGCTTTACCCCAATTGCGATGAAGGTGAGCTTACAAAAATCAGAGCAGCTTTAGTGTGTGAAAAGTCTTTGGCTGAATTGGCTACCCATCTGGAATTGGGGAGTGCCATAAAGTTCGGTCGTTCAGAAGCGAAGAGTGATGGGGTTCACAAGGCGTCCATTCTGGCGGATACATTTGAAGCTGTCCTTGGGGCTATATATTTGGACAGCGATTTTAATACGGCGGCGGAATGGGTGCTAAACGTGTTTGATGATCGTATAAAAAATGTCCGAGTTACAAGGGATATAAACTATAAGTCTGAGCTTCAGATTTATTTCCAGAAGAGGGACAAGAATACCGATGTTGTGAGATACCAGCTGAAGAAAAAGTCGGGACCTGACCACAATCCGAGCTTTTCGGTTGAAGCGGTATATCAGAACAAGGTGATTGGTTTTGGAGTGGGCAAAAACCGTAAAGTAGCTGAGCAAAATGCAGCAAAGGATGCTTTTGAAAGAATGGAAAATAAATGAGGAAATATAATTTACCAATATTTATACCGCACAGAGGTTGTCCGCATGATTGTACCTTTTGTAATCAAAGAAAGATAACCGGTGTGGATACCGACATAACCCCTGAATATGTACGTACAAGGATTGCAGAGTACCTTGAAACGGTTTCAACAGAGGAATCGACGGTTGAAGTGGCATTTTTCGGGGGTAGCTTTACGGGACTTGAAATTGAAACTCAAGAATCTTTTCTTAGGGTGGCAAGTGAGTTCGGCGCGAGGCTTGACGGCATACGTCTGTCCACCCGTCCTGACTATATCAGTAAAGAAATTCTGGAACTTTTGAAAAAATACGGTGTGACTACCGTTGAATTGGGTGTTCAAAGCAGTGATGATGATGTTTTGCGTCTGAATAGTCGGGGGCATACATTCTGTGATGTGGTAAATGCATCAAAACTCATCAAAGAATATGGAATTTCTCTGGGACATCAGATGATGTTGGGGATGTATGGGTCAACTCCTGAGAAGGATATGAAGACTGTTAGCGACATTATTGCACTTGAACCTTCCTGCGTTCGCATTTATCCTGTGATTACATTGAAGGATACTGCCCTTGAAGACCTATATCAAGAGGGAAAGTATGAACCATACTCAACAGAAACTGCCGCAAAACTTGCAAAGCAGGCGGTTTGTGCTTTCAGGGAAAAGAAAATTGAAGTAATCCGTGTGGGACTTCATGCGTCGGAAGATTTAGAGGGCGAAGGAAACCTTGTTGCAGGACCGTACCATCCTGCATTTGGTGAAATTGTTGAAAGCCTGATTTACCGTGACGAAATTGAATGCGAAATTTTGCTGAATGATGCAAAAAACTGCGATTTTCAATTTATATGTAAAAAAGGCGATGTTTCCAAAGCGGTCGGGCATAAAAAAATGAATTTGGAATATTTCCGTAGGAAGTATAATATAACATTGAAGGTAAAAGAGGAAGATATTATGCAGAAAATTGCAAGCTTTACGGTGGATCACAGATTTATCCGTGAGTGGATTTATATTTCAAGGATTGATGGGGATATCACAACGTACGATGTGCGTATGAGAAAGCCTAACACAGGAGATGTGATGTCCAATGCTTTGATGCACTCTTTTGAGCATCTTTTTGCCACATTTATGCGGAATGGTACATTGAAGGATGATGTAATCTATGTGGGACCAATGGGCTGTCAAACGGGCTTTTATTTGCTTGTGAGAAATGCGAAGCATAAGGCGGTTATTAATGAAGTTAAGCGTGTTCTTGGGGAGATTGCGGTATATAACGGGGAAATGCCCGGTTCAAGCGAGATTGAATGCGGAAACTATCGCAACCTTGATGTGAATCTTGCCAAAGCTGAGGCCATATCATATCTTGAAAAAATAAAAGATGAAACTGAGAATGATTTGAATTACGAAACGGGAGAAGCTTAAATGAAAACTTTGTTTGTTGCGGTGAATGCCAAATATGTTCATACAAATATTGCTGTCAGATACCTGACACAGGTTTGCCGCAATGCAGAGCTGGATTGTGGTTTTTGCGAATTTACAATAAACGAGCCTCAAAACGGAATACTTGAGAAGCTGTATATGTCGGATGCCGATATATATGGCTTTTCCTGCTATATATGGAACATTGGAAGGGTTCTGGAACTATGTCGAAATCTGAAACAGCTAAAGCCTCATTGTAAGATTTTTCTTGGTGGCCCGGAGGTATCTTATGATGCGGAAAACACTTTGGAACAGAATGGGTTCATCGACTATGTGCTTTGCGGTGAAGGCGAAGGCATAATCTGTGGCTTTCTGAAAAATCTTCCCGAAAAACGTTGTGTAGTACACGCTGAAAGACATCTGAGTATGGAAGAATTACCGTTTCCGTATACAGATGATGACCTGAAATTGGTTGTTGAAGGCGAAAAACTGGTATATTACGAAACAAGCCGTGGGTGTCCGTTCAGCTGTGCATATTGCCTTTCGTCAATTGAAAGGGGTGTGAGATTTCTCAGTCTTGAACGTGTGAAGACTGAACTGAAAAAGTTTATTGATGCAGGGGTTATGACCGTGAAGTTTGTGGACAGAACCTTCAATGCGGACAAAAAGAGAGCAGAGGAAATATGGGAATACATTCTAACCCTTGAAGGCGATACCTGTTTCCACTTTGAGATTGGTGCTGATTTGATAAGTGAAAAAGGAATTGAGATACTGAAAAAAGCTCCGGTTGGTAAAATTCAGTTTGAAATAGGAGTTCAAAGCACCAATGAGCAGACAATTTCGGAAATAAGCAGGACAATGAATCTTGGAGCATTGGCTGAAAATGTAAAAGCCTTGGGTGAGAAAACCAACGTGATGCTTCATCTTGATTTGATTGCCGGTTTGCCCTTTGAAAATTTTGAGTCTTTTAAGAAATCCTTCAATGAGGTGTATAATATGAAACCTCACGTTTTGCAATTGGGTTTTTTAAAGCTTCTGAAAGGTTCGGCATTGAGAACGAATGCGGGAAAATATGAAATGCTTTGTAATGCATTTGCACCATATGAAGTTTTTTCAACAAAGTGGCTGACCTTTGATGAAATAATTGAACTGAAGTATGTGGAGGATGTGCTGGAGCGTTATTTCAATTCCGGAAGATTTTATGCAACCTTGAAAAAAACTCTTGCGTACTATGAAACACCCTTTGACTTTTATTACAAGTTTTCAAAGTTCTGGAACGAAAAAGGTCTGATAGGGCAGGGGGTAAAAAGAATCACCCTTTATCAGATGCTGTATGAATTCTTGTGCAGTGAACTGAAAAATGATGAGGTTCTGTCTGTTATAAGAGTTATGAAAAAAGACTTTGCCATGTGGCACTCCAATGGTGTGGGAACTCCTGAGTGGTATAAATTGGTGTGATTTATTGACACGCTGAGAGGCTGTTGCATTTTGCAACAGCCTCTTTGATGTTATTTTTTATTCAAAAATTCTTTTAGCTTTTCAAAACTTTCATCGCTGATGACGTGTTCTATTTTGCAACTGTCGTCATAAGCTGTTTCTTCGCTGACCCCCAATGCCATAAGAGCGGAAGCAATCAAGTGATGACGTTCAAAAACCTTTTCGGCAATTTTTTGACCTTCGTCTGTCAGAGAAATACCACCGTTTTTGTCAATGGTTATATATCCTTTTTCACGGAAACTTTTCATAGCAACAGAAACACTTGCTTTTGTGAATTCAAGCTCGTGAGCAACGTCAATGCTACGGACGAAGCCGGTTTTTCTTTTTAACATAAAAATCGCTTCAAGATAGTTCTCTGCGGATTCGTTTGTTCTCATTTTTCGTACCTCGGTTATAAGTTAATAATCGGTTTTCTTTCAATTATTATACCAAAATAAAAAGGATTTGTCAAATTCAGCCGATTTCAATGTGTGAAACCGTAAGTATGACAAATCCTTTTTGGGTCAAGAGCGTGCGTTATGACGTTTATTGCAAAAAATAAAGGTCATTGATAACATCTGTGAGAGTTATCGGGAAAACATCGTTTTCCGCAAGCCATTGACAGCATTTGGTTGCTTCTTCCTCAGTGAAGAAAAGGTTCTCCAAAGAGCAGGAATCATCGTTGTCGTTCTCGAGACAAGCGGCAATTCCGAAACAACGTTCTGCTTGGTTGCTGCTCAGAACATAGAAGTTCACCCCATTTTCGGATGCAGCAACTTGACGGGTTTTGCTTCCGCACATATATAATACCTCCGTTTCTTGTTCAAACGATGATATTATTGTAAAGTAAAATATAAAAGTTTTGATATGCAATTCACCGACAAAAAATGACAAATGTGAGAAAACATTGATATTATAAGGAAAAATAATGAAATTAGCCGATAAATGTTGAAATAAAAAAGATATTATGTTAACATACATTTGAAAAAGTTTAAGAAAGGTGGATATAATGAAAGGATTTTTTGAAGCATATAAGAATTTGTCGAAGCTTTCGAATGCATTACTTCTGCTGGGGACAAAACTGTCTTTGTGCGTGCTAATTATAGGTATTTTTGCATATAAATATAATGAGTTGTTTATTGGCAGTTACGGAAACGAAATGTTTTGTCTTGATGTTGTAAAAACTTCGTGGAATATGTTTGTTGTTTTTGTCCTGGGCGGAATTGCATTGGATTGCCGTGAAAAATTGAAATGATTTGAAGAAATTGATTGAGAGAGGATTTTTTTAACATTAATAAAAGGGAATACTTGACGTTTTTGTTTTTTTGTAGTATTCTATATAAGCATTTTAAGTTCTGTGGATATTTCCGGAATAATTATGGAAAATAATGACAAGGAGGCGTAGCTTTGAAGAACAAAGAAAAAAAATTCTTACAAGGTGCGTTGATTCTGGCAGGAGCAAACCTGTTGGTTAAAATTATAGGTGCTTTTTTCAAGGTTCCTCTTTATAATCTTATTGGTGAAGAAGGAACGGGAATTTTTAATGTTGCGTATCAGATATACACATTTATGTTTATTGTTGCAACGGCAGGATTCCCTATTGCAGTTTCCAAAATGGTTGCCGAGAGCGTTGCAAAAGGAGACGAATACGATGCAAAACGTGTGTTCGAAACGGCATCGCTTCTGTTGGGGTGTGTTGGTCTTGTTGGAAGTGTGGCTCTTTTTACTTTTGCCGACAGTCTTGCGGCGTGGTTGGGAAATCCCGATTCTGCATTGGCAATCAGAGTGATTGCTCCGGCGGTATTTTTTGTTTCACTTGTTTCGGCTTTCAGAGGATTTTTCCAGGGAAAACAGAATATGTTTCCCACTGCAGGCTCCGAGGTTGTTGAGGCGGGGGCAAAGCTGATTCTGGGTATTATTGTTGCTTCGGTATTTATGGGAATGACGGTAAATCCATTGCTTAATGAGGCGTTCAGCTTTTCGGCAAACGAAGTTGCATCGGCCGAGTCTAGAACGGTTCTTTCGGCAACGGGCGCAATATTCGGTGTATCGGCAGGTACGCTTATGGCACTGTTGCTTATGATTGGTATTTATGTCTTCAAAAACCGAAAAACAAAGCTTGTGCCTTGTGGAGAAGTAAGGTCACGGGGAATCATAATGAAGAATCTGGTGAAGATTGCGATTCCGATTACAATCGGGGCATCGGTTTCAAGTCTCACAAGTCTTGTGGATCTTGGAACCATAATGAACAGACTGGTTGTGAATCCGGAAGTGTTTGACAATTATGCACACCTCTTTGCTGAAGGAACCGATTTTGCAGAAAGAGTAGCATCTGAAGGTTGGGAAGGTCTTGAGCTTTTGCAGAAACAGGCAAATTCCCTTTATGGTGTGTACACAGGTCAGGCACAGACAATGTTTAATTTACCGCTTACAATTGTTGTTGGGCTCAGTATGAGTATTGTTCCTGCAATTTCAACCGCTTTGGCAAAAAAACGTTTTGAAGATGCTCAAGAAATGACATCAAGTGTTCTCAGGATAACAATGCTTTTTGCACTTCCTTGTGCGGTTGGATTTTTTGTTCTTTCCGGTCCTATTCTAAGTATTCTGTACAGTCAGGCTGATGCAAGTATGCTTTTGCAGAAGCTTGCATTTGCGGTGGCGTTTGTGGCATTGGTATCGGTGAGCAATTCCATTTTGCAGGCATACGGAAAGGTGTATTATCCTGTAATTAATATGCTTGTGGGCGGAGTTGTCAAGGTGCTGATGAATTATATGCTCATTCCTGTCTGGGGAATTGATGCGGCACCGATTGCAACGGCTGTATGCTATGGTGTTATTGCTGTTTTGAATCTTGTTTGCATTGTGCGATTGATGAAGGTTAAGATAAATATAATTGACTTATTTGTCAAGCCTTTGTGTGCGGCACTGGTAATGGGAGCATCTGTTGTTTTGTTCTACAATGCTTTGTCGGGTATTATGCCCGGTTCAAAGTTGGTTACTGTTGCAGCAATAGGTATTGGTGCATTTGTTTATCTTATTGCGGCATTGCTTGTCAGGGCAATCAAACGTGAGGATATTCTTAATATGCCCAAGGGCGAAAAAATTGCATCGCTGATGACAAAATTGAAGTTGATTAAGTAATCGGGAGAAATAATTATGGAAAAGAAATATACAATTGAAGACCTGATTGAGATAGTTGAAAAGCTCAGAGGAGAGGGCGGCTGTCCCTGGGATATGGAGCAGACTCACCAGAGCATAAAACACAGTATAATCGAAGAAGGATACGAACTCATTGAAACCTTGGATAACGAAGATTGGGAAAAAACTGCTGACGAAAGTGGTGATTTGCTCCTTCAGATTGTTTTCCATGCCCAGATAGGCAAAGAAAAGGGCGAATATGATATGAGTGATGTATATAAGGCGGTTTGTGAGAAAATGATTCACAGGCATCCGCACGTCTTTGGTGATGTGAAGGTTAAGGACAGTGCTGAAGTTCTGGAAAACTGGAGTCAGATAAAACGCGAAGACCGTGGTCAGACAACCATTGCACAGGATATGGCGGCTGTTTCATCTTCGTTGCCGTCCCTTATGCGGGCGCAGAAGATTCAGGGAAAGGCTGAAAAAGGCGGTTATGTTTTCAGTGAGCCTGTTGTTGCAGGTGAGACGATTTCTAATATAATGGGTGTTATACAAGGTCTTTCTGATTCGGAAACCGCTGAAAAATATGTGGGAAAGATGCTTTTTGAGGTTGTTTCGGTTGCCAAGAAGATGGGTGTTGATGCCGAAACTGCGTTGAATAAGCACATTGAAGGTTTTATACAGGAATATTCAAAATATGAGAGGTAAGAAGTATGAGGTTGGATAAATATCTCAAGGTTTCCAGACTGATAAAAAGACGTACGGTCGCCAACGAGGCTTGTGATGGCGGAAGAGTTTCGGTGAACGGAAAGGTAGTCAAGGCGTCATATGATGTTAAAGTTGGTGATGAAATGGAAATCCGATTCGGAAGTAAGGCTCTTTGTGTCAGAGTAACGGATGTACGTGAACAGGTTGGCAAAAGCGATGCTGCTACACTTTATGAAGTAATTTCAAATTAAATGTTGAAAAGAGTGAAAATTTCACTCTTTTTTTGTGTTTTTTAACGAAAAAATGCTTGACAAATTGGTCTAAATTTATTAAAATTATATTGTATATGTTTTGATGTAATTCCATATACTGTTCTTTATATGTATTTCTTTGTATAACTAAATTATTCATTGTTATGAATGTTTGAACTGGCGAAAAACGCAGATAATTTTATATAATCTATGATTTTATACGTCAAATTCGATTTAAGGAGGTGTTAAAGATAGACGTAATTATTACAATAGTAGTAGGCATTGTTTGTGCGATTGTTGCAGGTGTTGCGGCATTCAAATTTGGTTATTCATATCGTATCAAGGTTGCTGAAGCCAAAATAAACAACGCTGAAGAAGAAGCAAAAAAGATTATTGATAATGCAAAATCAAAAGCGGTTAAAGATGCAGAACATACAAAGAAAGAAAGACTTTTAGAAGCAAAAGAAGAAATACATAAGGAACGCAATGAACTGGATAAGGAAATAAAGGAAAGACGAAACGAACTCCAGCGTCAGGAACGTCGAATTCAGCAGAAAGAAGACGCAATTGACAAAAAGACACAGGTTCTTGAAAAGAAAGAAGAACAGGTGCAGGGCAAGTTGGCGGAAGTTGACGAACTCAAAGAAGAAGTTGAAAAGGTAAAGAAACTTCAGTTGTCACAGCTCGAAAAGCTCGCAGAGCTTTCTGTTGCAGAAGCAAAGGATATGCTTCTTAAACAGGTTGAAATCGATGCAAGACATGATGCGGCTCTCCTCATAAAGAGCATTGAAGAACAGGCAAAAGAAGAAGCTGACGCGAAGGCAAGAAACATTATTACCGGTGCAATTCAGCGTTGTGCAGCCGATCACGTTGCGGAAACAACGGTTTCGGTTGTTCAGCTTCCCAATGATGAAATGAAGGCAAGAATCATTGGACGTGAAGGTCGAAACATCCGTTCAATTGAAACCCTTACAGGTGTTGATTTGATTATTGACGATACTCCCGAAGCAGTTATTCTTTCGGGTTTTGATCCTGTCAGACGTGAAATTGCAAGACTTTCACTTGAAAAGCTTATTGTGGACGGAAGAATTCATCCGGGTCGCATTGAAGAAACAGTTGAAAAGTCAAGACGTGAAGTTGAAGCGATTATCAAGCAGGAAGGTGAACAGGCAACCTTTGATACGGGTGTTCACGGTCTCCATCCTGAACTCATTAAGCTTCTGGGACGTCTCAAATACCGTACAAGTTACGGTCAGAACGTTCTCAAACATTCGATTGAGGTTGCTCACCTTGCAGGTCTTATGGCTGCTGAACTTGGTGCAGATGTTGCTCTTGCAAAAAGAGCGGGTCTTCTCCATGATATCGGTAAGGCAATTGACCACGAAGTTGAAGGTTCTCACGTTACAATCGGTGCTGATGTTGCCAAGAAGTATAAAGAAAACGACAAGGTTGTTCATGCAATTATGGCACATCACGGCGACGTTGAACCCAATTCGCTTGTTGCATGCTTGGTTCAGGCAGCTGATACAATTTCGGCGGCAAGAACAGGTGCAAGACGTGAAAACATTGAGTCTTACATCAAAAGACTTGAAGCTCTTGAAGAAATTGCAAATTCATTCAGCGGTGTTGATCGTTCATTTGCAATCCAGGCAGGACGTGAAGTCAGAATTATGGTTAAGCCTGACCACGTTAACGATGACGAAACGATTCTTCTTGCAAAAGATATTGTCAAGAAAATTGAAAGTTCAATGGAATATCCCGGCCAGATTAAGGTTAATGTTATTCGTGAACTTCGTACAGTTGAATACGCAAAATAGGAGCCTGAGCTCCACGAAAAAGGCTGCTGTTTGCAGCCTTTTTCTGCTTATATAAAGTTTAAGATTGATGTTTTATAGTTTATTAACGGAAAGGTTATTTTAAAATATGAGAATTCTTGCCATTGGCGATATTGTTGCGTCTGACGGACGTGAATTTGTTTATAATAATTTAGGAAGAATAAAAAGAAAGTTTAATATAGATTATTGCATTGCAAACGGAGAAAATACTGCATTGACCAACGGAATTACGGTTGATATTGCCAACAGCCTTTTGCAGTGTGGTGTGGATGTTATAACACTGGGCAATCATACTTTTTCCAACAAAGAATATGAAGATGTTCTTAATGATATTCCACGTGTCATAAGACCACTTAATTTGCCTGAGGAAACCGAAGGTATGGGTTACTTCATTGATGATTTGGGTTCGGTGCGGATTGCTGTTATAAATGCAATTGGAAGAATAAATATGGACCCCGTTGACTGTCCGTTCAGAGGAACGGAAAGGGTATTAAAAAAAATAGGTAATGATGCGGACATAACCATAATAGATTTCCATTGTGAGACAACGAGTGAAAAGTTGGCATACGGGAATTATTTTGATGGGAAGGTTACGGTTGTTTTCGGTACGCATACACACGTTCAGACTGCTGATGAGCATATTCTTCCGGGCGGCACAGGCTATATCAGCGACCTTGGTATGACAGGGGTGAGAGACTCAATCCTTGGTGTAAAAAAAGAAGTTATTATGAAGCTGATGTATACCAGAAAAAAATACAGATTTGACAAAGCTGAGGGTGAAGTGTGGTTTAACGGTGCTGTGTTTGATATTGACGACAAAACAAAAAAGGTAAAGAATATTGAACGTCTTTATTTTTCAGCGGCTCAGCTTGCTGAAAAATGATAAAGGAGAAACAGTGACAAAGAAAAAATTTGGTGACAGAATATATTTTTACAGCGACTTGATAAGTGCTGAAAAGGGAATCACCCATTGCTTTACGACAAAATGCGGTGGGGTCAGTTGCGGCAATGTTAATGGACTCAACCTTGGGTTTCGGGTTAACGATGCTGTAGGTTCGGTGATTGAAAACTACAAGCTGATTGCCGGGGATATGGAAATTCCCTATGAACGTATAACGGCAGGACGTCAGACACATTCGGCAAATATCCGGATTATAACTGAAGCTGATGCAGGCAAAGGTGTTAGTAAGAACAGTGAATTTATGAATGTTGACGGACTTGTGACAAACGTTCGAGAT
Organism: Clostridia bacterium; assembly: GCA_045579055.1. Taxonomy (GTDB): domain Bacteria; phylum Bacillota; class Clostridia; order Monoglobales; family Monoglobaceae; genus SIG440. Next base: position 16,704 of record JAZNLK010000024.1, on the reverse strand, counting down.
TTACCCTTGGTGGTTTATTATGCCGACTGCGTTCCCATATTGCTTGCCGATGAAACGGCAGGTGTTGTGGCGGCTGTTCATTCGGGCTGGAGGGGGACGGTTGCCGGAATTGCGAGAAATGCTGTTGATATAATGATGCGGGATTTTGGGTCAAAACCCGAAAACATCAAAGCAGCAATAGGTCCTTCCATTGGACCCTGTTGTTTTGAAACAGGGTCGGAAGTGGCTTATGAATTTGAAGATGCTTTTGTTACGGAATGTGACAACGGAAAGTACAAAGTGAATTTGTGGGAGGCAAACAGACAAATTTTGCTGTCCTGCGGATTGAAAGGTGAAAATGTCGACGTTATGGAGCTTTGCACAATTTGTAACAGTGAATTACTGTACTCATACCGTGTTCACAAAGAAAATACGGGCAGGATGGGTGCGTTTATTTCGCTTCGAGGATGAAATTGTTTTTAATAAGGGATTAAGGTGGAAATTGTTTTGAAAAGGTTTATTGCATTTTTATTGGTTGTTTTGAATGTCTTCCTTTGTACGGCATGTGGGACTGAAAAAAAAGAGGAAACGGTGAACATAAATGGTGAGGAGTTTTCCTTTGACAGCAAAATTATTGTTTATTCTAATGAACCGGACACTATGTGTCCACTATTGAGCAAGGATGAAAGTAATGTTGCCGTTCTTCAGTTGATTTTTGATGGACTTGTGAGTGTGTCGGACGGTATGTTTGCGGTTCCTGAACTGGCTGAAAGCTGGTCTGTGTCTGAGGACGGAAAAGTCTGGACTATCAACCTGAGACGCAACGTGAAATGGCATGACGGAAGCGATTTTGAAGCTAAAGATGTTGTATATACTGTAAATCAGATAAAGAAAAATGAGAACAGCACTTATTCATATAATGTATCAAATATTTCGGAGGTCAGAGTGCGTGATATAAACACCCTGGAAATCGAGGTAAATGAACCTTGGATAAATGCGGTAAATTTGTTTTATTTTCCTATCGTGAAAGAACAAAGTGGAGATGTTGATGCAGAAAGTTTTCAGCCTGTGGGAACAGGGCCGTATGTGTTTGAAAATCGTGTTGACGATGGCAGACTGTATCTGATGCGTAATGAAAAGTGGTGGAACGGCAAGGCGAAAACAGAATGCGTTTTTGTTGAGCTCCTTCCTGACCACAGCACGGCTCTTCATGCGTTTAGCGCAGGTAAAATAGATATGATAAAGGCGAATGATATCAATTGGGGTAAGTATGTTGATGCAGACACAGCGTCGTATTTGCCAAGTGACAGCGCTGAATTGTGCTTTATGGGAGTGAACAACACAAGAGGTGCTTTGGCATTTCCGGAGGTCAGAAAAGCCATTTCCTATGCTGTTGACCGCGAAGAAATTTGCAACGGAACAATGATGAGTTATGCGACCCCGACCAATATTCCGGCTCATCCCGGTTGGGAGATAAGTCGTGACGTTTTGTTTGAAACAAAGCAGGATGCTGATGCGGCAAAGCTGGAGCTTTATGCTTATGATTGGGAACCGCAGGCTGACGGAATTCACGCAAAAACAGTTAAAACGGAACAAACGGGGGCTGAAGCAACCGAAGGGGAGTCGGCAGAGATTTCAACGGTGAGTGAAACTCTTCGGACGGAATTTAGCTTGCTTTATAATGAAGACAATCCCACAAGAGAAACAATTGCCTTGAGTATTGAAAAGAATCTTGAAAGCGTCGGAATCGGGATTACTCCTGAAAAGGTGTCATATGAAGAGTATCAAAGCCGTATTGCAAGCGGTGATTATGATTTGTTCGTGGGAAGTGTTATAATAGCTCCCGATTTGGACTATGAGTTTATTATGGGAGATGCAAATATCTTTAATTTCAATAATGCCGAGATGATTGAAATTCGTGAATCTATGCGGTTGCAATGGAATTCCGACAGAGTGAAGCTTTATGCCCCCTTGCTGGAGAAATTTGCAGATGAGAATCCTATTATATGTCTGTTCTTTGAAAAAGAAATTATGATTTACAGTAACCGTATCAAGGGTGATATAAAGTCTTCATCCTTTGAAACATACAGAGGTATTGAAGAGTTGTTGAAGAAAGAGGCGGAAAAGTGAAAAAAACCATAATTCATATTGATATGGATGCCTTTTTTGCTGCTGTTGAAGTGCGTGATAATCCTGAGCTGAAAGGAAAACCACTTATTATCGGTGCTTTGCCTGAAGAAAGGGGTGTTGTGTCCACTTGCAGTTATGAAGCACGAAAATATGGAATTCATTCAGCAATGAATATAAAGGAAGCGTACAGACGTTGCCCACAGGGGATTTTTATGCACGGAGACCATCGGAAGTATGCGGAAGCTTCACGGCAAATCCATAATATAATGCTTAAATATACCGATTTGATTGAGTTTGTGGCTTTGGATGAAGGTTATATGGATGTCACAGGGTCAATGCGTCTTTTCGGAAGTGCTGAAAATATTGGCAGAGCCTTGAAAAAAGAAATATATGAAACTGTTGGAGTCACTTGTTCTGTGGGAATATCCTATTGTATGATGGCAGCAAAGCTTGCCAGCGAAGAAAAAAAACCGGATGGTTTTTTTGTGATTCCCGACAAAAAGGCACTGGTGGAATTAATACGCAAACGACCCGTCGGAGTAATTTCCGGGATTGGTGCAAAAACCCAGGAAAAATTGCAACATATGGGAATACAAACTGTTGAGGATTTGCTGAATGCTACGGATCAGATGCTTGATTCCTTTGGTGTTATTGGCAGGGAGATGAAGAGGCTTGCATCGGGTGAGGATAACCGCTCTGTTGTTGCCAATGCAGAGGCGAAGTCTATTGGTCGTGAACACACGTTCCAAAAGGATGTTGATGATATAACGCAGTTGGAGGATGCCCTGTTGCTTTTGTCACGGGATGTGAGTTTTCGGGCAAAAAAAAGCGAGGTTTGGGGAAGAACAGTAACTCTGAAGGTGAAATTCAGCAATATGAAGAGCATTACAAGAGCAAAAAGCGGTGATGCAATCAATTCTGCAAAAGAGATTTTCACACGTGCAAAAGAACTGCTGGAAAATGAACGCATTGCACAAAGTATAAGGTTGATTGGCGTTTCACTTGGAAACCTTCAGAACACTCCGGAAAATGAACCGGAGCAGATTTCGCTGTTTGATGAGCTTGAAACCGAGGGGGACAAAACAAAGAAAAAAATCAGGGCTTTGGATGATACTGTTTTTGATTTGAATACAAAGTTTGGGAAGGGACTTCTGAAAACCGGAAAAGAACTTGAGATATATCAAAAGATACAAAATTCAAAAAAGTAAAAAACAAATGAAATAAAAGTCGGAAAACGACAGAACGGAGAAAACTATGAAATTGTCAAAAATCAAGGAAATATTGGAAGCCGAAGTGGCGGCAGGTGAAGATCTGCTGGAGTCAGAAGTGGATTCTGCCTTCGGAAGTGATTTGATGAGCGATGTTCTTGCTTTTGTAAATGACAGAGTGATGCTGCTCACCGGCTTGGTTAATCCTCAGGTTGTCAGAACAGCCGAAATGATGGACATATCAGCTATTGTGTTTGTACGTGGCAAACAACCGGATGAGAATGTTGTTGCTTTGGCAAAGGCAAAAAATATCGTTATTCTTACAACTGCACACACTATGTATGTTGCTTGCGGAAGACTGTATGCGGCAGGGCTTACGGGTGATGAAAAGGAGGTGTAGTTGTGGCTGAAGCTATGAAATTACACTTTGAGGTGAGTGGTGATGATTTTACCTGCGCAGGGGAGACATCAAGCAAAGTGAAAAAAATGCTGAATCAGTTGGGCTTTAATCCTGAGGTTGTGCGTAAGGTTGCAATTGCAATGTATGAAGGCGAAATCAATATGGTTATCCATGCCGAAGGCGGTACCATCGATGTGGAAATTTCCACCGATAAGATTACGGTTGTTATGGCAGATGTAGGTCCCGGAATCCCCGATCTGGACCGTGCTATGCAGGAAGGCTTTTCCACAGCAGACCATAATGTACGGGAATTGGGCTTTGGAGCAGGTATGGGACTTCCGAATATGAAAAAATATTCGGATTCTATGAATATTGAAACAGAAATAGGAAAAGGAACAACGGTAACTCTCGGATTTGTTCCGTAATGAGTAAAAATTATGCAACGGTATAACCCACTGTGCCGTTGTGAACCGATAAAACGTGGGGGAAAGGTTGTGAAGCTTTATGGAAACCTATTGGCATTCCGTGACGCTGGAAAGGGATCTTTGCAAGGGTTGTACAAACTGTTTGAAGCATTGTCCTACTCAGGCGATTCGAGTGCAGAAGGGAAAAGCGAAAATACTGAAAGAACGGTGTATAGACTGTGGCGAATGTATCAGAGTTTGTCCGTATCGTGCAAAAAAAGCGGTTGCGGATTCACTGGATATGTTGGGGCAGTTTGAGCATACGGTGGCTTTGGTTGCACCTGCTTTTTATGGTCAGTTTTCGAAAACAGAAAACATTGATGTGATTCTCAGTGCCCTTTTGGATTTGGGTTTTGATGATGTTTTTGAGGTTGCAAGAGGAGCTCAGGTTGTAACTCAGAAGACAAAAGAATTACTTGCTTCGGGTGAATTGATGAAGCCTGCAATTTCGTCGGCTTGTCCTGCGGTTTTGAGACTTATTGCCATTAAATTTCCCAATCTTATTGCAAATGTTGTTCCGCTGAAATCTCCTATGGAGATTTCGGCAATTCAGGCTAGGAATGAAGCTGTGAAGAAAACCGGACTGAAGCCGGAGAAAATAGGGATATTCTTCATTAGTCCCTGTGCGGCAAAAGCAACTTTTGTGAAGGGAAACTATACTGTTGACAAATCTGAAGTTGATGGGGTCATTCCAATAAAGGATATTTGCATAAAGATGTCAAAAACCGTAAACAAAATTTCAGACGAAAATATTCGTGAATTGCGTAATGCCGGAAAGTCAGGTGTGATATGGGCGACAAGTGGCGGTGAAGCAGACACCTCCGGTGCGGAAAAGGTTATTGCTGTTGATGAGATACATAATGTTATAAAGTTGTTTGAAGAAATTGAAGACGGCAAACACAATGATATTGATTATGTTGAAGCTTTGGCTTGCCCCGGTGGTTGCGTGGGTGGTCCTCTTACGGCTGAAAACAGTTTTCTGGCAAAATCAAAACTTCAGAGAATATGCAAAAAACTTGATGATGAGATGATTCCTTTTGATGAAGATATAAATATGTTCTGGGACGAAACAATCGTGTACAGACCTATTATGAACCTTGATTCAGATATCAATGTTGCGATGCAGAAAATGATGGAGATTGAACAAATTTACGAAGGATTCCCAAAAATTGACTGCGGGTCCTGCGGTTCGCCAAGCTGTCGTGCACTGGCAGAGGATATAGTCCGCGGATATGCAAAAGAAACGGATTGTATATTCAAACTCAGAGAAAAGGTAAGTGCTCTTGCACACGATATGATTGAACTGGAAAATCTCAATATGTATCTGCCTCAGAATGAGAAAAAGGAGAATAAATGATGGATGTAAAAACAGTTGCTGAAAAGCTGAATCTTACATATTATTCAGGTGAAGAACTTGCCGACAAAACAGCAAGTGGTTGCTATATCGGGGATTTACTCAGTCTGGCTATGTCAAAGGTTCAGATGGATTACGTCTGGATAACAATTCAGACAAACGTTAATATTGTTGCAGTGGCGTCTTTGGCAGATGCCGGATGCATAATTATTGCAGACGGATGTGTTCCCGATGAAAAAACCGTTGAACGTGCAAAAGAACAGGATATTATAATCTTAGGCAGTGAATGTTCGGCTTATGAGCTTGCTGTGAAGCTTTCGGAGATGGGAATATGAACCTTTATTACGACTTGCATATTCATTCTGCACTTTCTCCCTGCGGTGATGAGGATATGACACCAAACAATATAGTGAATATGGCATACATAAAAGGACTCGATATAATTGCAATAACAGATCACAACTCCTGCAGAAATGCCCGTGCGGTGATGGAAGCCGGGAAAGGCGTCATAAAAGTTGTACCCGGTATGGAGGTCACCACCTCTGAAGAAGTGCATACATTGTGTTTGTTTCCGGATATAGATGCGGCGGAGGATATGGGTGAGTTTGTTCGGAGCAAAATGACCGGCATCAAGAATGAACCGGAGATTTTCGGCAGGCAACTTATAATGAATGCGGAAGATGAGATTGTGGGCGAGGAAGAAGAACTTCTGGTGAATGCTGTGAATCTGGACATATATGAGGCATCTGATGCCACGAAAAAACGTGGCGGACTGTTCATCCCGGCACATATCGACAAGTCAAGCTATAGTGTAACAGCGAACCTTGGCTTTTTACCGCCGGATTTGTATGTTGACGGTCTTGAAATTACCACCAGGGGTCTTGCAGAGTATAAAGAAAAATACCCGCAATATGGGATTATAACCGATTCGGACGCACATTATTTGGAGCATATTTCCGAGAAAGAACGGTTTTTAAATGAAGATTATAAACTTGCACAAAAAATATTTGAATTTTTGTGCAAGTTTTAAGAAAGTATTTTTGTCAAATTGTAGATTTTTGGTGAGAATTTTGTTATAATTTTAATGTACGCCTGATTGACATATTTTTAACAATGTGGTACAATGGGTGTAAAAAGCATGTTATGGGTCGGCAAAGCCGACTTTTGTGACATAAATTAAGGTAGGAGGTAAAGGAGAAATGGAAAAGAAGACACTTCCATTCAATGGCACAAAGGAACAGGAAGCACAGCTCATGGCTGTCATTGCAGAGCACAAGGACCAGGACGGAGCGGTAATTCCTGTACTGCACAAGGCACAGGAAATTTATGGTTATCTTCCCATCGAGGTTCAGGAAATGATTTCTGAAGGTCTCGATGTGCCTCTGGCAGAAATTTACGGTATTGTTACATTTTACACACAGTTTTCACTTAACCCCAAGGGCAAGTATCACATTGGCGTATGTCTTGGTACTGCTTGCTACGTTAAGGGTTCAGGTGATATCTTGGACAAGATTAAGGAAATTCTGGGAATCGAAGTTGGCGAATGCACTCCCGACGGTCTTTTCTCAATTGAAGCTACACGTTGTATCGGTGCTTGTGGTCTGGCTCCCGTTCTGACAGTAAACGATGATGTTTACGGCAGACTGGTTGTTGATGACGTTGAAGGCATCATTGCAAAGTACAGAGACTAATTTATGAGAGAAATTTCACTTCATATTCTGGATATTGTTCAGAATTCGGTTGTTGCAGGAGCAACAAGAATTGAAGTTTGTGTTGACGAGAATACTGCAGCGGATAAGCTGACCGTGAAAATCACGGACAACGGTTGCGGTATGTCAAAGGAATTTCTTGAAAAGGTAATAGATCCTTTCACCACAAAGCGTACAACCAGAAAGGTTGGTTTGGGGATTCCTCTTTTCAAAACAGCGGCGGAAGCAACAGACGGAAGCTTTGACATTCAGTCAGAAGTGGGAAAGGGCACTTGTGTTACGGCGGTGTTTGGCTACAGTCACATTGACCGTCAGCCTTTGGGAGATATGGCAGACACGATGCTTGGTCTGTTTACGTCATATGAAGACGTTGATTTTTATTATCAGCACAAGGTCGATGACAAAGAGTTTGAAGTCGAAACTGCTGAACTTAAAAATGTGCTGGATGGTGTTCCGTTCACAACTCCCGAGGTTTATTTATGGCTTTCCGAATTTTTGAAGGAAGGCGAACAAGAATTGATTTAGAGTAAATTTTAAACGGAGGTATGTAAAATGAAAAGCTTGGCAGAACTTGAAGCAATAAGAAACAGAGCTAAAGGTAATGTTACACTTAGAAAAGACGATCATGCTGTTCGTGTGGTTGTTGGTATGGCTACCTGCGGTATCGCAGCAGGTGCAAGACCTGTTTTGGCAGCAATTATGGACGAGGTTGCAAAGAGAAACCTTGAACACGTTGCAGTTACACAGACAGGTTGTATCGGCGTTTGCCGTCTTGAACCAATCGTAGAAGTTATGGTTCCCGGCGAAGAAAAGGTTACTTACGTTAAGGTTGACGAAAAGAAGGCTGCTGAAATCGTGAGCGAACATATAGTTAACGGTCGAGTTGTTACAAAGTATACAATCGGTGCTGCTGAATAATCAAACAGCTCAGATTTAATTTACAGAAAGGTTTGGTGTTTAAATATGGATATGGTTAGAGGTCATATTCTTTGCTGCGGCGGTACAGGTTGTACATCTTCCGGCTGTGATGCTATCATCAAGGAAATGGAAGCACAGCTTGCAGCACATGATTTGGAAAAAGAATTTAAAGTTATAAAGACCGGTTGTTTTGGTCTTTGTGCTTTGGGTCCCATTATGATTGTATATCCCGAGGGTGCTTTCTACAGCAGAGTTACTCCCGAGGACGTAAAGGAAATTGTTGAAGAACATCTCGTTAAGGGTAGAGTTGTAAAGAGACTTCTTTATGCTGAAACAGTTGAAGATGACAACATCAAGAGTCTTAACGAAGTTGACTTCTACAAGAAGCAGATGAGAATTGCTCTCCGTAACTGTGGTGTTATTAACCCCGAAGATATCGAAGAATACATCGGTATTGACGGTTACCAGGCTCTGGGTAAGGTTCTTACAGAAATGAAGCCCCAGGAAGTTATTGACGTGATTAAGGAATCAGGTCTTCGTGGCCGTGGTGGCGGTGGCTTCCCCACAGGTATGAAGTGGCAGTTCACTTATAACTCACAGAATGATCAGAAGTATGTTGCATGTAACGCCGATGAGGGTGACCCCGGTGCGTTCATGGACAGAAGTATCTTGGAAGGCGATCCCCATGCTGTTATTGAAGCGATGGCAATCGCAGGTTATGCAGTAGGCGCAAATCAGGGTTATATTTACATTCGTGCAGAATATCCCATTGCAGTTAAGCGTCTCGGCATTGCAATCGCTCAGGCTAGAGAATACGGACTTTTGGGCAAGAATATTTTCGATTCAGGCTTTGACTTTGATTTGGAAATCCGTCTCGGTGCTGGTGCTTTCGTATGTGGTGAAGAAACAGCTCTCATCACATCAATCGAAGGTCACCGTGGCGAACCCCGTCCCCGTCCTCCGTTCCCTGCAGTTGCAGGTCTCTGGCAGAAGCCCACACTTCTTAACAACGTTGAAACCTATGCAAACATCACTCAGATTATCCTCAACGGTGCTGACTGGTTCAAGAGCATTGGTACTGAAAAGAGTAAGGGTACAAAGGTATTCGCTCTTGGTGGTAAGATCAAGAACACAGGTCTTGTTGAAGTTCCCATGGGAACAACACTCCGTGAAATCGTTGAAGAAATCGGTGGCGGTATTCCCAACGGCAAGAAGTTCAAGGCAGCTCAGACAGGTGGTCCGTCAGGCGGATGTATTCCTATGCACCTTATTGATACTCCCATTGATTACGATTCACTTATGGCAATCGGCTCAATGATGGGTTCAGGTGGTCTTATCGTTATGGACGAAGACAACTGTATGGTTGATATCGCAAAGTTCTTCCTTGAATTCACAGTAGATGAATCCTGCGGTAAGTGTACTCCCTGCCGTGTTGGTACAAAGAGACTTTACGAAATTTTGGAAAAGATTACATCAGGCAACGGAACAATGGAAGACCTTGACAAGATGGAAGAACTCTGCTACAGCATCAAGTCGACTGCACTCTGCGGTCTTGGTCAGACAGCTCCCAACCCGGTTCTCAGTACTCTCAAGTATTTCCGTGACGAGTATGAAGCACACGTTCGTGACAAGGTTTGTCCTGCAGGCGTATGTAAGAAGCTGGTTAAGTATGAAATCGTTGCAGACAAGTGTAAGGGTTGTAGCCTTTGTGCTAAGAAATGTCCCGTTGGTGCAATCAGCGGCGAAATTAAGTCACCCTTCACAATTGATTCTGATAAGTGCGTTAAGTGCGGCGTTTGTATGGAAAGCTGTAAGTTTGGCGCAATCATCAAGAAATAATAGAGAGGGAGAGTGAATAACATGGAAATGGTTAATATAAAAATTAACGGACAGGCTGTTAGTGTTCCTTCGAATTACACTATTTTGGAGGCTGCCCGCAGCGTAGGAATTGAAATTCCCACACTTTGTTACCTTAAAGATGTCAGCAAGACAGGTTCATGCAGAATGTGTATTGTTGAAGTGGTAGGTGCAAGAAATCTTCAGGCTGCTTGCGTATATCCCGTATCTGAAGGTATGGAAGTTCTCACAAACACACAGAAGGTTAGAGATGCTCGTCGCATCAACCTTGAACTTCTTCTTTCAAACCACGATCGCAAGTGCTTGACCTGTGCAAGAAACCAGAACTGTGAGCTCCAGAAGCTTGCAGATGAGCTTGGTGTTACAGACATCACATACATGGGCGAAAGAAACGAATACGACATTGATGAAGTTTCACCTTCAATCGTTAGAGACAACAACAAGTGTGTTCTCTGCCGTCGTTGTGTTAGCGCTTGTAAGACAATCCAGACTGTTTCTGTTATTGATGCAACAGAAAGAGGTTTCAAAACAACAATCGCATCGCCCTTCAACAAGTCTCTTGGCGAAGTTCCCTGCGTAAACTGCGGTCAGTGTATCGTAGCTTGTCCCACAGGTGCTCTTCGTGAAAAAGACAACACAGACGACGTTTGGGCAGCAATCAACGATCCCGAAAAATACGTTGTTGTTCAGACTGCTCCTGCAGTACGTGTTGGTCTTGGTGAAGAATTCGGTTACGAAATCGGTACACCTGTTACAGGCAAAATGGCTGCAGCTCTCAGAAGAATGGGCTTTGATGGCGTATTTGACACCGATACAGGTGCTGACCTTACAATTATGGAAGAAGGAACAGAGTTCATTGACAGACTCCAGAATGGCGGCAAGCTTCCTATGATTACATCTTGCAGCCCCGGTTGGATTAAGTTCTGTGAACACAACTTCCCCGACTTTTTGGACAATCTTTCATCATGTAAGTCACCTCACCAGATGTTTGGTGCAATCCTCAAGACTTACTATGCTGAAAAGATGGGTATTGACCCTGCAAAGATGTTCGTTGTTTCAGTTATGCCTTGTGTTGCTAAGAAATTTGAATCAGGCAGACCTGAAATGGAAGTAAACAAGCTCCGTGATGTTGATGCAGTTATCTCAACAAGAGAGCTGGCAAAGATGATTAAGGAATCAGGTATCCTCTTCAACAAGCTTCCCGATGAGAAGTTTGACAATCCCTTTGAAGAAGCAAGTGGTGCCGGCGTAATCTTCGGTGCAACAGGCGGTGTTATGGAAGCAGCTCTCAGAACAGTTGTTGAAGTTCTGGAAGGCAAGTCATTCGATAAGCTTGACTACGAAGCAGTCAGAGGAACAGAAGGTATCAAGGAAGCAACTCTTAATGTTGCAGGTACAGAAGTTAAGGTTGCTGTTGTAAGCGGTCTTGGTAATGCAAGAAAGCTCCTCAACGACATCCGTGACGGCAAGGCGACATACCACTTCATCGAAGTTATGGCATGTCCCGGTGGTTGCGTAACAGGTGGCGGTCAGCCCATCGTTGACTCTTCGATTCGTATGGATATTGACCTCAAAGCAAAGAGAGCAGCAGGTCTCTACGCTGAAGATAAGAATCTTCCTGTTCGTAAGTCACACGAAAATCCCGATATCAAGCTTCTCTACTCAGAATTCCTTGAAAAACCGGGTAGCCACAAGGCACACGAACTCTTGCACACACACTATACAGCAAGACCCAAGTTCTAATATGGCAATTTTTAAACAGCTCCGCATATGCGGAGCTGTTTGTGGTATCATAGGAAATCAAAACATTTTTATATTAGATGGAATCGTTATTACAGTATCTTAAAATGATTCTTCTTGCTCTCGATTATTCCTTCCTTGCGGAGCTTGCTGATTTCGGCAGAAAGTCCGCTTCGGTCAACTTCAAGATAGTCAGCAAGGGATTGGCGGTCATATGGGATTTCAAAGGATGAGGAGCCGCATTTGCGAGACTGCTGAGTAAGGTATTCCATAAGCTTTTCACGTGTACTTCGTTTTGAAGTTATTTGAAGCTTGCGGTGAAATACTATGTTTTTTTCTGCAATACTTTTCATCAGATTGTATATTATTTGTGTGTGAAATTCGCAGGCATTACAACAACTGTGCAGAACACGATTGCTGTTTATGAACATAATCTCGCAATCTTCATTTGCAACAACATAAAGGGGCAGAGCAACAATCCCGGTGCAGGCAAAGGCCTCGGCGAAAAGGTGCGATGGCGGAATTTGCGACAGAATGGTACGGTTGCCAAGATAGTCAATCTGCACTATCTGAACCGACCCGGAAAGAACCAAACCAAATTCTTTGGCGGAGTCGCCCTCTGCCATAATTGTTTCATTTTTAATAAATCTTTTTGTTCTTATACCAAGACATCCCAAAAGGGCGGTTATATTTTTTTCTTCTATACCTTCAAAAAGAGGACTTTGTTTAAGAATGTCAGGAATTATTTTCATTTTTTTCTCCTTTTGTTGAAAATTCAACATACTTTATTCTGTTATTATACTATAATAAGCATAAGAAATCAAGAACAAAAGAAAAAATCAGCTGAAAGGTTGTGAAATATATGCTTAAAGTAGCTTTTTTTGATACAAAACCCTATGATAAACCTGCTTTTCTGAAGTATGGCGATAAACACGGTTTCAAGTTAAAATTTTTTGAAACAAAGCTTAATGAGGATACGGTAGACCTTGCGCAAGGTTATGATGCAGTCTGCGTATTCGTAAATGATACGGTAAATGCTGCGGTAATCGACCGATTGTATGAATTGGGAATCCGGGTGGTGGCACTCAGGTGTGCAGGTTTTAATAACGTTGATTTGAAACACGCATTTGGAAAGATTCATATTGTAAGAGTTCCTGCATACTCGCCTTATGCGGTGGCGGAACACGCAATTGCAATGCTCCTTACGTCTGTTCGCAGAATTCATAAAGCGTATATTCGTACAAGGGATTTTAATTTCAGTCTTAACGGAATGACAGGCTTTGATCTCCATGGCAAAACCGTGGGCGTGATAGGTACAGGTCGAATCGGAAGAGTGTTCATTGATATTTGTCGCGGATTTGGAATGAAGGTGTTTGCCTATGACAAGTTCCCGGCAGAGGGGCTTGATAACGGTGATACGGTGCGTTATGTGGAACTTGATGAGCTGTTTTCGAAAAGTGATATAATTTCTCTCCATTGCCCACTTACCGAGGATACCTATCATATAATTAATCGTGATACTTTGAACAATTGTAAAGATGGTGTGGTTTTGGTTAATACATCGAGGGGTGCATTGGTTGATGCGGAGGCATTGCTGGATGCAATAAAGGTAAAAAAAGTTGGTGCTGCGTGCCTCGATGTTTATGAAGAAGAAGCAGATGTTTTCTTTGAAGACTTTTCAGGACATATAATTCAGGATGACGTGCTTGCCAGATTGATTTCAATGCCCAATGTGATTGTTTCGTCCCATCAGGCTTTTTTGACCGAGGAAGCTCTGAATAATATAGCCGAAACAACTGTACAAAATATTGCAGAAGTCTTCGGCAACGGAAGATGTTCCAATGAAATGTGTTATCGAAGCAATGGTGCTGAGGATTGCAAGGATTGTAAGTGTTTTTGAATTATAACAGAAAGGAAAAATAAAAATGATAAGAAAAATAATTAAGATAGACGAAGAAAAATGTAACGGTTGTGGTGCCTGTGCGGTGGCATGCCACGAAGGTGCAATAGAAATGTTAAACGGCAAGGCTAAACTGACGCGTGAAGATTATTGTGACGGTCTGGGCGACTGTTTGCCGGCTTGTCCAACCGATGCAATTTCTTTTGAAGAACGTGAAGCACCTGCTTACAACGAAGATGCGGTTCGTCAGGCAAAAATGCAAAAGCAGGGAACAGAACTTCCTTGCGGATGTCCCGGAACAAGGTCAAAGGTACTTAATAGGGATTCATCACAAACTACAACAGATTTAAATGTTTCAAGTCAGTTGAATCAATGGCCTGTGCAAATAAAGCTTGTTCCCGTGAAAGCACCTTACTTTGAAAATGGAAATCTCCTGGTTGCGGCAGACTGCACAGCATATGCCTACGGCAATTTTCATAAAAAATTCATTCGTAACCATGTGACAATTATCGGTTGCCCGAAATTGGATGAAGGTGACTACACCGAAAAACTTACAGCAATTATTGCCAACAACAATATAAAAAGCCTGACAATTGTGCGTATGGAAGTTCCTTGCTGTGGTGGAATTGAGAATGCTGCGAAGAATGCACTTCAGGCAAGTGGAAAGTTTATTCCATGGAATGTTGTGACAATTTCCACCGATGGAAGAATTTTAGATTAATTTACTATTGAAAAAGTAATAAATATATGTTAAAATGATTTGGTAAAAAAAATAGAAAAGAGGCATAAACAATATGTTTGTTACAGATGATATAAAATACATCGGTGTCAACGACCACCAAATAGACCTGTTCGAAGGTCAGTATTCTGTTCCCAACGGGATGGCATATAACTCTTATGTAATTCTTGATGAAAAAATTGCAGTTATGGATACTGTTGATGCAGGCTTCGGAGAAGATTGGTTGCGTAATCTGAAGCTGGCTTTGGATGGCAGAAAGCCTGATTATCTTGTGGTTCATCATATGGAGCCTGATCATTCAGCGAATATTCAGAAATTTGTTAATGCGTTTCCTGAAGCTAAAATTGTTTCATCGGCAAAGGCTTTTGTGATGATGTCACAGTTCTTCGGTTCGGATTTTGCAGTTGCTCAAACGGTTGTAAGTGAAGGTGACACCCTTGATTTGGGAAAACACTGTCTGAAGTTTATGTCGGCACCTATGGTTCACTGGCCTGAGGTTATTCTTTCTTATGACAGCACCGACAAGGTTCTGTTTTCGGCAGACGGTTTCGGAAAGTTCGGCGCATTGGATGTTGATGAAGACTGGGCGTGTGAAGCAAGACGTTATTACTTTGGAATTGTTGGCAAATACGGTGCACAGGTTCAATCAGTTCTGAAAAAGACTGCTACACTGGATATTGAAATTATCTGTCCCCTTCATGGGCCTGTTCTCAAAGATAATCTTAGTTATTACATTGACCTTTATAATACGTGGTCAACTTATCAGGCGGAGGATGAAGGTGTTCTGATTGCATATACATCGGTTTACGGTAATACCAAAAAAGCGGTGATGTTGTTGGCTGAAAGATTAGAAAATTTGGGTTGCCCTAATGTGGTTGTTACTGATTTGGCAAGATGTGATATGGCGGAAGCAGTAGAAGATGCTTTTCGTTACGATAAACTTGTTCTGGTTACAACAACTTATAATAACGACATCTTTCCATTTATGCGTGAATTTATCAATCATCTGACTGAACGTAATTTCCAGAACAAGAAGATTGGTTTCATTGAAAATGGTACGTGGGCACCTACTGCAGCAAGTATTATGGCAAAAATGTTAGAAAAGAGCAAAAACATAACATACTGCGAAAATACAGTAAAGATTATGTCCGCAATCAGAGAAATAAACAAAGCTGAGATTGACGCACTTGCAAAAGAATTGATATAACAGCGACTTGAGGCGTATAGCAAGGAAAATATTACAGCGACCTGTTCAAAAAAGAACAGGTCGCTGTTTTTTGCTTTAATTACAACAAATGAGGACTTTGTTTTTGACCCGCGTGTTTAGCGTGTTACGAAGTTAATTGCAGCCACATCCGCAACCGCAGTCACAGTCCTTGGTTTCAGCACCTTTTCTGGGGGGAAAGAATTCATCAAAGGGAAAACGGATTGTGCTGAATAACTCGCAGGGATTGTTTTCGGTTGATGTTGGACATTCTTTGCAAGGAATACAGAAGTCGGTTGCATCAACCAGTATCTGAGTGTTTCGTTCCAATCTGACTATACTGAAAAGACCAAGGGATACCAAAACGGTTTTGCCTTCGTCTCCAACGTAAAGTTCGTCATTAAAGCAACGGCAGATGTTTTCGGGAATGGCAAGACAATGCTGATTGCAGTCACAGCAACAGTCGTTACCTGAAACTAGTTTTGCGGATAAAGCAATGGGGTCTACAGCTTCTACCACAGCTGTGGGAAGCTTTGTTTTTTGCCATATATCCGCAACATTTTCGCAGCTTTGACCAGGAACTGATTCAAAAATTTTTACATTTCCTTCTGATCCGTATAAAATGACTTTTTTGTCATAAGTAACAAGTCCGTCAACCTCAACGGGACATGAAACTCCACGGAAGGCCTCGAGTGTTACTTTTATGAAAAATTTCATATCCACGGTGTAATAGCCGCGGTTGAAGGGAACCGGCTCAACGGTTGTATATACCCAGATGATTTCTGCCTTTTTAAGTTTTACGTTAATAGATCTTTCGATTATTTCCTGACCGGAGTTTGTGACATATACTCTTTGGTCACGAATGCAATCACGGTCTTTGCAGGAATCATAAATCTGATTTGTGTTTATGCAGACACCGTTTCCAAAATCACATTCCCGACGCTGATTACGGTTTTCGTTTTCGAGACAGCAGTCGGCTTGAATTGCTGAACTTTCGTTATAGGGTTCAAAATTATCGCTCATATAAATACCTCCTTAAAATGAGACCTAATTTATTGTATGATACAGCGACGAAAGGGTGCATACAATGTATTGAGGTGAA
>JAZNLK010000023.1:0-9256 GCA_045579055.1 Clostridia bacterium | reverse complement strand
GTTTTTGTACGATAAAAAAACAGGAGCTTATTGCGATTCGGGAACTGTAGCAGAGGGCTACACTCCTCAAAAAGGCACGGACTACTGGACGGAGGCTGACAAAGCGGAAATAAAAGACGATGTTAAGCCGTTTATTGTTGAAGTCTCAATTGCTAAAGACGGAACAGTCACCGCAGATAAGACTTACACTGAAATTATGGAGGCTCATAATGAAGGATTTGTGGTTCAGGCGAGAAATAAACAAAACGGTGTCATAGGAACAATGACGGCGGCTGGAGGCAGACAAGTTGTTTTTGTTTTTCAAGGAAACGAAACAATAGTAGTTTTTTGTTCGAATGAGAATAAATGGTCAAGTCTGGTTAATAATGTTGCAACCGAAAAACATGTTGCTGAACAAATTAGCAAAGTACTACCTTTAATTATTGACATTGAGTCCTCTGATGTTGGTGATGGGGTTTTAATTTATAACGCTAATTTTTCCTACAATGACTTACTTAGTGCGTATCATGATGGGCGAGATATGTTTGTGAGATATGGTGAAGAGATATATCAATTTTATGAGCTTGGAGAAGCTGGTGATGATTTTCTTTTCTATCATTTTGATTACAGCAACAAATGCATAAAGGGTTTTGGATGTCTTCCTCTGGGATGGATGGAAGTAGGAAACATAAATCTTGCGACAAAGGACGAACTATCCCCCACAATTATAACATCAATAGACAATAATACCTTAGCCCTTAATCACAATCAGGAGGCACGTCTTGGTGAACTTTCGACATTAATATTGTCCACTCCAGACGAAATAAACGCTCTTTATGAGAGTGAGTTCAGTTTTAGTTGTGGTGACTTAGCAACAACCCTTACATATCCTTCTACTCCTATTACATGGAGAGGGGACGATTGTGATGAGGCTGGTGCTTTTATCCCTGAACCAAACACAAGTTACGAAATTAGTATTAAGTGTATGGGATTTGATGTGGATAATAATCCGGTAGTACTGGCAAGAGTGGGGGCGTACTGATATGGATAGATACAGACTGCTCCCTTCCTACTATTATCAAAATAGCACTGATGGGGTATTTACCAAAAGTGTAGGGAAGGATTTAAGAGACTATAAGATTTATGGAAACAGCAGACAAGATGGAATACCTACTCCCGATGCTCCGATAAAGGTTCAAAGTGTGGGAGAGAACACAATGGTTTTACCTGGAGAAAATTTATTTCCTTTTACAGAAGGTACTTATACTGATGGTGGTGTGACATTTACTGCATCTAATGGAGTAGTTACAATTACAGGTAGAACTACAGACACTACTCAAAGTGATGTGATTAGTGCTATTACATTTGAACGATACACAAATTATCCTCAGTACGCTACAATAAGTCAACGACGATCTATCTTGTTAGAATCTGGCACATATAAATTTAGCAGCACAGGTGCTACCTCTACACATACAGGCGTAGGGTTGATGATTGGAGACGTTGGTAAAAGCCAAATGAGTTCAGAGAATCCAGCTATATTTGTTATGAATTACGGCACTTTTACAATCACAGAGTCTAAATATTGCACGCCTTTCTATGCTAAATACATAAGTAATACCGACTATACAATTACGGATATTGAGCTAAGAAAAATCGTTCTTGAACCTCAACCTCCTGAAAAATACACCAACTTGGTTGATATTGATTATATTTTGGAACAGAACCCTAAAAGCACAACAACATTAGAACGTACAATATTTCAAGGAAGGGATGTTTTGAGATATGTCGCAGGTTCTAAAGGTTCATCAGTAAACCTGACTCCGAAAGGTGGTTTTAAGGAGAATACTCCATACACAATAAGAGCTATGGTGGCTACTAGTATTGCGATGAGTGGTTGTATTACGGTGTATTATACAGACGGAACTTATAGCCAACTAAGGCTTGCTACTCTTGCTCCCAATATTGAGGCGAATGTATTTAGGGAAATTGTCTTCTTTACAGGAACATACAAAACAATAAGCAAGATAACTGGCAACTATGATTCTGCACAATATATATACATTGACATTGACTCTTTTAGCATTATAGAAGGAGTTTCTCATACTCCGTACATACCAGAAAACACTTCTAAACATAGAATATCACTAAAAATGTCGAGTAAAAACATTGCTGATATTTGTCAGTTATATCGTTACTCTGGCGAGATAGAGTCTTTAAGTACAACTTCTGATATTAGAACGTTTATCAAAACAGATGAACAGGGGAGATATATTCTTTCTAATTATTCTGCAGCTGGTTATGGAAAAGATGGTTATGCAGATGCCCGCAGAATGCTCCAAGGTATTTTCAAGCCGAGTACACAGTATACCATATCTTTTGATTGTACCTCTACAACTGTTGCAACAAATATTAGTATACGCTATACCGATGGAAGTTCAGGATCAATTCCCGCCATTTCTGGTTGGACAGATTCATCAACTGTTTATCATGTTAGTTTCACAACTGCGGCAGGTAAAACGATAGATGCGATACAGCTTAATTATAATAGCGGTTTCTGCTATATATATTTAGACACATTACAAATCGAGGAAGGCACACAAGAAACAGAACATGAGCCATTTGGGGAATATGGTATTTATCTTGATGAACCTTTGAGGAAGATTGGAGATAGTGCTGACTATATTGATTTTAAGAATCAGAAGGTAGTTAGGAACGTAGAGGTAGTTGACAATACAGGAACTCTATCTCTTGATGAGAGTTTAAGGGGGTTAACAGAACCAATTGAGCAGTCGGTTGAATTACCTAAAATTCCGACAAAGAAAGGCAACTGTGAACTGTCGGTAAACACACAAATTCAACCAAGCAAAACGGAATACCAGTATTATAGAGGAGGTAAATAATATGTTAGGAAAGATTATAGATGGAGCTTTGGTTACTCCATCAGCTAATGAGTTAAAAAAGATTGTAATATGTAATCCAACAGAAGAACAATTAAAATTGATAATGGGGTATAAAGAACTTATTGTTGATGAAGAACCTATGATATCAGAAGAGCAGTATTTAATTCGTGTATACGAAGAGACTGACGATACAATAATTCAGCATTGGGAAATTAAGGATATCGTTATGGAAGAACAGGAAAGAGAGGGAAATACGGATGATGAACTTTAAAGGGATGATATGTACGATATTCGGAGCAATAGGCGGCTTTGTTGCCCGGCTCTTTGGGGGTTGGACAGAGGATATGGTGACGTTGGTGATATTTATGGCGATTGACTTCATAACAGGGCTTATTCTTGCCGGAGTATTTCACAAAAGCAAGAAAACGGAAAACGGAAACCTGAACAGCAAAGTCGGTTGGAAAGGTTTATGCAAAAAGGGAGTTACCCTTCTGTTTGTATTAATAGCCCATAGGCTTGATGTATCACTTGGGACAAGCTACATAAGAACGGCGACTATAATCGGGTTTATTGCAAACGAAGTAATTTCCATAGTGGAGAATGCAGGTCTTATGGGCCTGCCTCTCCCGGCTGTTATTACAAAGGCAATTGACATACTGAAGAACAGGAGCGAGGACGATGAAAACAAGTGACTACATAAAGGAATTTGGAGAGGTTAAAAGAAGCTTTGCTGAGAGATTTGAAATACCCCGACAGCTGACGGTCTACAATCAGTATGACAGTAACGATTGCACAGGCTTTGCCACAGCTACGGCGGCAGAAATCATATTCGGAAGAAGAATGTCTGCCGGTTGGTATATGATGCAATCCAGAGCAGAAGGACAGAAGGGTGACGGAAGATTCATTCAGAAGGTTTTGGAAGCCGCCTGTAACGTGGGCGGTGTTCCCCTTGCTGACTTCGGTGTACTGGGCGAAAATGCTGATGTTCTCGAAACGGTAAAAAACAATGCTCAGTTGCTTGCTATTGCCCAAAGGTATAAGTTTGACGGTGTGTGCAGTCTTCTTTATGCTGACCGCAAAAAACGTGATATGTGTATCAAGGATGCGGTTATGAGATATGACGAAGGGGTCGCAGTGATTGCAACCTCAAACAGATACTTTGGAGAAAATCATGCAATCTGTATTGTTGGCTACAATGATAAAACCGATAAATATATTTTTCAGAACTCTCAGGGCAAAGAATATGGCACAAACGGTAGAGGTGAAATCCCAAAGGACAAGCTGGACACAGTTTATGCGGTATTCAAAAAGGATATTTCGTTACCATTTAAGGACATTGACCCGAATGGTTGGTCTTATGATGATATCAAGGTGGCATACGATGCAGGAATTATAAAAGGTGCATCAGAGACCGAATTTGTTCCCGGAAGATATGTGACCCGTGAGGAAGTGGGAGCAATGCTCGGCAGACTTGTCCGAATGATGAACGAAAGAGAAGAACGAAACATTCTTCTTAACCATCAGGGGGAGGTGTAGACAGTGAAAATTATTGAAAAGTCTTACACGTGGAATGGTAGCCTGACTAAGAGATATTTGACAAACTATATAATCCTGCATCACAGAGGTGGAAATGGCGACGTGCAAAGTATTCATCATCAGCACATTAATGCGAATGGTTGGGTAGGTATCGGTTATCATTTCTACGTAAGAAAAGATGGTTCTGTATATCGTGGCAGACCTATTGATATGTGGGGAGCTCACACTGTTGGTTATAACGATAAGAGTGTTGCGGTGTGCTTTGAAGGAAACTTTGAAACCGATATAATGTCTGCGGCACAGTTGAAGGCAGGTCAGGAGCTTATAACTTATCTTAAAACTTTGTACCCAAAGGCTGAAGTTAAAAGGCATAGAGATTTTGAAAGCACAGCTTGTCCCGGTAAGAACTTCCCCTTTGATGAGATAAAGAAAGGAACGACTGTTATGAATGTTGATGAAGCGGTAAAGCTTCTGAAAGAAAAAGCAGGGCTTGAACAGAAGACTATTGATTTCTTGCTGTGCTATAAGTACGGTGATGAGCTTGTAAAGAAGCTTGCCAAGGGGATGAAATAGCGAGAGGCGGGAGAAATCCCGCCCCATTTTTTATTCCACCAAAAAATTTTCAACAATATCCTTCAGATGTATCGGTTCGACTTGTCCTTCATCGCAGAGGTTCAACAGAGACACCACTGCATTTTGGTCGTCCGAAATATCAAGGACGTATTCAAGCATTATATGGTTTTTAAGTACTCCGATTCCGTAAGTGGTTACGTCAGTATCGTCTATTGTGATTTGCGTGGGAATCAAACAGTAAGAATATGTTTCCGGGTTCTCAAGCAGTTGCGAAACCGTTTCCGACATACGTGCAGCCAGAAGCTGAAGGGTGTCAAGGGTGACGTTTGTGTTTTTGCGTTCAATCATACTAACAAGTCCGTCTGATATGCCGCAATCTTCTGCGAACTCAAACTGGTTGATGTTGTTCTCCTTCCTGAATGACTTGACCTTTTTGGCAAGGGTTGTTCTTTCGTCGTTCATAATAAAACGACCTCCTTTGTATAAGATTTGAAACAACCTTATACAAAGATTCCCAAATGCGACACGAAACATATTGAGGATTGTGTCGCATTTTGTTGAATACCCAAAATGTTGTGTTTTTCTTACACGTTTTTTACACGTTTTTTGAAAAATCGGAAAATTCTTAAACAAATCAAGAATGATAAAAAAGAGTGAAAACGTTGTGTTTATAATAGTTTGAGGATTATGTGAAAGTTGAAAGAAATATGAAAATTATCTTGCAATAACTCCCCTCGCCTCCACCAACCAATAACACGGAAAGTGTTATATAACAAAAGTGCCATATAGCAAGCCTCGCCTTGCTATGTGGCGCTTTTGTTTGTTTTGGGGAGGATAGATTTGTTAATTAAATTTAAGTAAAAGTGATAAAATACAGATGCAGCGTATTTTATTACATATGATTATGAGGGGATAGTCTGATAATTATTATTGTGGAAACAGCAGAGTTCCTTTTTAAGCGGAAGACGCTTTCGCAACTTTCAAGCATTTGTGCTTGAAAGTTGTGTATGATTGCAATGAAGTTCCGGGAATTTGCTATGCAAATTCCTTGCCAAAATGAGATTTTGGCTCGGGAAACATTTTTAATGTTTTCCATTACAGTGCAGACACACTAATGAGAGCTATGCATATTGATGAGCTGAAAAAGGAAGATGCCACGATAATCCGTATTGACTATAAAAATTCAGGTGTGGGTTCAGACTCTTGCGGAAACAGACTCCTTGAACAGTACAGACTTGGTGAAAAGAAGATTGAAAACTTTGAGTTTTTGATTTCATTGAATTAAACAGTCACAGTTGGAAAAAGACGTATATAAATGCAATTTTTGCTAAACAGTCGCCAATGTTATTCATCAATGTGATGAAAAGTCAGCTTTATTCTTGCGGTATTGGGCAGGGGAAGTTCCAAAATGCTGATTGAATGCACGGTTGAAGGTGCGGATTGTTTCAAAACCTGATTCCGATGCAATTTCGGTCATGCTTTTTGAAGTGTTCTCTGTGATAATAATAGTCGGTGAAACGCAAATGCGTTTTTGTTTGCGACATATCGCAAACCCTGTGAAAACCACGGTTTTCACAGACCGACATTATTGCAATCATGCGTGGCTTTCAAGCATTTTGCTTGAAAGTTGCGAAACAAGTTTCGCTTAAAACGGCATTTTGCCGTTTCCACGACAATGGTTATGAATGGGGATAAGTATATTGCGTATAAATTCAGCGATATTTTTTTCTGTAATCAAGTGGTGTTATTCCGGAGTTTTTCTTGAACAGACGACTGAAATACATGGGGTCGGCATAGCCTACGGTTGATGAAATTTCTGATATGCTCATATCTGTATTTTCAAGCAAAAATTTTGCTTTTGAAATACGTAGATATATAATGTATTGCATTGGTGTTGTGCCGGCAAAGGTTCTGAATATACGGCTGAACCAGCATGAGGTTATATGAAGCTCTTTGGCGTAATCGTTTATATTTATTTTTTCGGCAAAGTGTTCGTTGAAGTAACGTATTGCTTTTGTAATCTCACTTTGCTCGCCGATTGTTGAATTGGATTCATGTGAAGTGTCGGGTGTTCTTTTGCAGGCAGCGTTGCGGGCAATATGCAACAAAATATTCTGGAGGATGAGCGAAGCACTCTCCATATTGAAAGGATTTTTTGACTGGCATTCGGATATGAGTTGCAAAAACAGCGGTTTGAGGCTGTGGGGAGGGTTGATGAAAAATACATTTTGTGAGGCAAGACCAAATCTTTTTAAAGTGTCTTCAGCATCCTTTCCTGAAAAATGTGTCCACATGGATTCTGAGCAGTCACTTTTGAAGTAGCTGTATTTTTGGGGTTGGTTGGGATGATGGATGATAACTGTTCCTGCAGGATAAATGTATTCTGAACCGTTGAGAAACGCACGGATTTTCCCCACCGGGGTATAAAGTATCTGATAGTCTGTTCTTCCATTTGGGAGATGTCTTAATGTGTCGGTGGTGTATGAATGTTCGTTCCCACAACTGTTTACAAAGAGCGGCAGATTGCTGCTTGCTGCGTTTTTCATATATGCAATATTTGAATAATACATAAAAACACTTCCTTGTTATTTATGATTTAATATTAACAAGAATGTTTTAAATATGCAACAAATTTTTAGGCTTGAGTTTTGTTTTGTCCATATTTTGGTGTGTTTTGTCCCGGCAAGAGATAGTATTTTTTTGTCCATATTTTGTTGGCTTTTCTTTATTGTTGGGACAGAACTGTTATATTATAATGTATTTAGAAATACTTTTAAGGAATTGGAAGGCGTGTGCTTTTGTGTTATGAAAAGTTATTTCCTTCGATAAAACTAAAGGAGAATTACGATGCTTGATATGAAAGAGTTTGAACACATAAAAGAAAAAATTTTCAACCTTGCACAATTTTGTTTTGAGGGAGAACTTTCTGTCGAATATTTTGATGGCGTAAAGGTGAATTTTGACGGCAAAAATGCTGTCATCGGATGCAAGGATAAAACAACCCTTGCAAGGAGCTTGTTTTTGCTCGCTTTTTATTCAAAGGATGGTGCGTTTTCAGTTGAACAAAAGCCACACTTTGAAACTTTGGGTGTTATGCTTGAATGTTCACGAAATGCGGTTATGCGTCCCGAATATGTAAAAAAATATATTGAATGTATGGCGGCGCTGGGATTCAATGCATTGATGCTATACACCGAAGATACCTTTGAAATGGAAAAATATCCAAGGTTCGGCTATATGCGAGGAAGATACACCCTTTCGGAGCTTCAGGATATCGATGACTATGCATATTCTCTGGGAATTGAGGTGATTCCTTGTATTCAGACATTGGGGCATATGTCCCAGTATCTCCAATATAAGGAGGCGGCTCCCATAAAGGACACTGACTGGTGTATGTTGGTTGGTGCTGAGGAGACCTATGAATTCATTGAAGAAGTGTTCAAGACCTGCCGAAAGGCGTTTCGTTCCGACAGAATACAACTGAACATTGATGAAACTTGGGATTTGGGTCTTGGAAACTATCTTCGTAAAAACGGTTACAAAGAGAAAATTGACATTATTCTTGAACATATTCCACGAGTTTATGAGCTGTGCAAAAAATATGACTATGCTCCCATGATTCACAGCGATATGTTTTACAGATTGGGGGCAGGTGGGTATTATCCTCTCGGTGCAAGACTTCCCGAAGAATATAAGAACTATATTCCTGAGGATATGACAATGGTTTATTGGGATTATTATTCAAAGGATGTTGAAACCTATGAAGATCGTATCGAAAGTCACCTTGCTTTTGGTCGACCAACCCTTTTTTATGGCGGAATATGGAACTGGGAAGGCTTTGTTGAAGACACAGTTCAAACTCATGAAAACTCTGTTCCTGCAATGAAAGCGTGCATAAATAAAGGAATAAAGGAAGTTATTGTGTCAACTTGGGGCGATGACGGTCAGGAAGGAAGTAATTTTTATACCGCATCAAGCCTGCCATTGTTTTCGGAAATGTGTTATACAGGAGAATTTCCCACTATGGGAACTCTTGATAAGATGGCAGAAATTGTAAACGGTATCGCGTACAGCGACAAACTCGAAATTTCCAAAATTCACGCAGGATTCCATCAGGACAAGCGTTTTTCGGCAAGAATGCTCTATGCGGATATTCTGTATGATACCGTAAATCAGGATTACGAATACGAAAAAGTTTTGAAAGACTTTTTGGATGTGGTTGAATACACCAAGACGAAAGATAACAGCTATTTCAGATATTGTAA
>JAZNLK010000022.1:0-16994 GCA_045579055.1 Clostridia bacterium | reverse complement strand
CCCGAAAGACCCATTTATGGGTAGCAAGTAAAAATACGCGCGACTGGCAGGTCAATAAAAGACGCACTTGTGCGTAGCTAGTAGAGAGTAGGGCTTTGCCCGAAAATGAAAAACCACCCGCTGTGCGGGTGGATGTTTATTAGCTTTTATCGTTGCCGGAATTGTTCTGATATTTTTTTCTGTACTCGGTGGGAGTCATTGAGAAATGTTTTTTAAACAACGCCATATAATAGTTGTAGTTTGCACCGCCGATATCGTTGATAATAATTTTGATTCGTTTGTTGGTTGTTGCCAGTTCATGTGCGAATGCCTTGAGACGCCTTGCAAGAATTTCTTCGGAAATTGAGTTGCCGGTGAAACTCTTGTATTTTCTTGAAAGGTATACTTTTGAACTGTTAAGCTCATCTGCAATGTTGTCACTGCAGAAACTGGGTTCTCGAAAGTCGCGTTCAATTATCGCCTGAACTGTCAGCACAAGGTTATCAGATGTGGATACCGTCGCTGAGGCAGGAGTTGGGAATACGGTGCTGTATAAGTTGGTAAAGAACTCATACATCTCAGAAAGTTTCTGTATTTCATTAAACTGCGTAACCAGCTCTTCAATGCCGTATGTTGATTCCGGATTATGTTTTCCTGTGTTATAGAGGCGGAACATAAATATCCAGAGAACATTTTTTGCATCTTCGGGACGCATATTGCTGAGGATGTCAAAGAATGAGTTTAATTTCAGATCTCTTGCTGACTCGTCCGTGGTACTGAATATCGGATCAAGCATTCCTATTGCTTCAGACGGCATAGTTTTTGAGTCTTCCTTTATGGAATCCGCAGTCAGGAAACAAGGGTTATCAAGGGTAAATACATATTCTGCCAGTTCAATGGTTTGTTTGTTAAGTTGTGGCAGAACTGAAAGATTACCGCTGTCGCTCAAAAACGCAAAGATATCTGTGTCAATATAGTTCATCACAGCTTTGCGGCATTCTTCAATGCCTTTGCGGCAATTTTCGGTGGTGTTGCCGTTGTTGATAACAAGAAATACTATTTCCTCATTTTTCTCGTATACAAGTATTGCAGTTGTGTGTGCATTCAGAATTTCTTCACAGATGTTTGTTATACCGTATTTGTATAGGCGTATATCCTGTGATGTGTGTGCATTTTCAAAGCTTTTATAGTTATCAATTTCGATTCGTAAAAGAGACATATCGAGTTTCTCTAAATCGGAATTATCAAATTTGCCTTTGCTCTGGAGCTGAGAATGAATATATTCTGTTGCTGCCTGAAGATCGGTTTCGCTTGGAACCGAAAGACAGTTAATAAGACACTCTCTTTTTCTCACAAACTGTTTGTTCAGTTGCTCTTCAATACGTTGATCTTTGAGTCGTGTATTTTCCAGCACAGTATGATGAAAGTTTTTAAACAAAAGGAAAATGACAATCGCAAGACACAATAGTATGATAAGACTGCCGTTAACTGAAAGTATAATTTGAGTTTCAGGTGAGGCAGCGGAGATTGAATCGTCAGGAATAAGACTATATATATTGAAAAAATTCCCTTTATCACTTTGTTTGTGTACCAAGTATTTTTTGCCGTTCAAGGTTTCGAAAACCGGATAATTGAAATCCTTTGTTGAAAGACTTGGGAGCTTTTGTTCCATCGCAGAGTATAACTTTCCTGTGTCTGTTCCGTATAACACCGTGCCTTTGTCTGCGATGAAAATGTCAGCCGGATAGCTCTTTTTGTATGATTCAAAAGCCTCCATAAGCTCGTGAATGCTTACATCAACAATTATACAGCCGCCCGTCTGTCTGCTCGGATAGTAGCATATACGTATACAGCGTTGCTGAGTGGGCATATTTGTGGTGAAAAGAAAGTTTTTGTAGTCAACAAAGAGGCTAAGTTGTTTCTTGGAATCTTTGTGAGAAAACAACATTTCCTTTGTCAGATTGTCGGGAATGGTGTCTGCGACAGTTTCAGACATATTGTCAGCATAGATGGTATTTGTTTTTGGGTTATATATGTAAATGTTGCTTATCAAAGATGATATTTTTGGCGGAAAAAATATTGTTGCCTGCTTAAATTTTTGAACCTGTTGTCTGCTGATTCTCTCTGAAAAAAACAATGAGTACACATCTTTTTGATTGGAAAAAGCAATGACGTTTTCTTTTAAGTGGTCTAGGGTTTCGTCCAATTGAGTTGTACTGTTGCTAAATTTCTCTCGTGCCTGACTATTGTAATATTCAGTCTGGCGGTAGTTGGATACAAGAATAAGAATCAGCATTTGCACAATCATCAGGATGACAATTGTTGCGAATATTAACTTGATTTTGCTGTTAAGGTGTTTCCATGAAAAGCTTTTCATTTTTTTACTTACCCTTTTCTTGTTTTTTTGCATTATCTAATGCTGTTGCTTGAGCATAAAACGGTTTATTCGAATTTCATTGAATAAATATCCGCATCGCTCATTACAAATTCAAGACGGATTGGCTTTCCTTTGAGTTTCGAAAGTTCTGCTCCGGAATCAAAGAGAACGGGTCTGTCATAAGCGTCGCCAAAAATCTCATAGCTCTGGAAGCCTTCAAAGGGTTTTCCGTAATAGTCAAGAACACGCACGAAAATATAACCTCTTGCAGATGTCTTGAAGTTGAGTGTAAGAGTATTGCCATCAAACATAAGAGGTTTTGTGCAAACCACTTTTTGTTCGTAATCCGCTCTGTATGATGCAAAGCCATCAAGACGGATGGTGTATCTGTACATACGGTTGGGCTTTACTCTTTGGTGTCCCTCGATAAGATACATTGAGATTTCATTTGTGTTGTGAGGATAGGGACGTGGTGTTTCAATCATTCCGTATGCGGGGTAGCCGTCGCCGTATACCCAGTTGTATGGGTTTTCTGCATCGCAAGAAAACATTGCTTCATCAAAACGATGCCAGTTCAGTCCGTCATGGGAGGACATAAACAAGCCGTCTGTCTGAACAAAGCCAAGTCTAGCAAGTTTTTCAGCCGCAGATTTGCGAAGTTCAACGTTTTCTTCACCCATAAAATCGTTGTTACGTGTCCACCAGTGTCTTTCGGTGTAGCGTGTGGGAAAGCCTGTGAGAATATGGGGGGCACGGTAATATTTTTGGATATTGTTTGTGTAAAGCTCGTAGTCATCGCTGTCGCCGTAATTGAGGATAACGGGGTTTGACCAGTTTTTGAAGTCATCGGATTCCATATAGCGGATGTCACGCAAGCCGTTTGCCGTACCTCTGCCGGGTGCATCGTGAAGACCACGCACATATGAAACATATTTTCCCTTTACTTCGTCCCAGTAGGCAATGTTCATTGAATCAAATATTCCGCCGTTGGGAACGGAGCCGTCGGTCATCATCCAGCCCTTTTTGAAGTGAAAGCCGTCGGGGCTTGTCCAGCACCACAGCTCCCGTTCAGCGGGGAAGGGCTTGCTGTGGTTTTCAACCATTGTCAGCGCCTTGTATTTTTCATCGGCAGGGCAGTTGGGGTTTTCGTCACAAAGGATAAAAAAGTTGTCAAGAACAAGGTCGTCAATTTCCTGCATAACGATGTTGTTTTTCTTTGAACCCTTCCATTCAAAAACACCCAGGTCGGGTCTTGTCCATTCAATTCCGTCCTTGCTTGTGAGCATACAGATTACTGTGTCAGCGCTTCCTGTGATGGGATTGTTGCCGTCGTGTATTCCTGTGAGGTAGTACATACGGTATTCACCGTCAACAAACAGGATTTGCGGATAGGAAATGGAGTTGCCGTCCCATGGGGCATCCATGGTTATTGGCGGTTCAAGCTTCACGGGCCTGTTTACCGTCAGTCTGGCGGTTGTTCTGCTGTTGTCGATGAGATAATCGCTCCAGAACATTTCACGTCTGTTTTCAATGTCAATAACCTTGTCCCAGTCGAATTGTGGAACATTAAGTTTGTGTTCAATCATAATTATAGCCTCCCAATATGCTTTATTTTTATTGTATCAGTAAAGAAAGAGGTTTGTAAAGACACAAAAAATGGATTTTAACTATAAAAAATATACATAAACTACATTTTTGGTATATATTTGACGGAAATATTGGTATCACAATGAAGGTCTGCAGTCCTTTGGGCTGATGCCGTATTTCTTTTTGAACATTTTAGAAAAGTTGAAAACATCCTCATAACCACACAAATATGCCGCTTGGCTTACACTGCAACCACGTTGGAGATATATGGCTCCGTACTGGAGTCGGAGCTGAACGATGTAATCTTGAATGGTCATATTATACTCCGCCTTGAAAAGTCGGGAAAGGTACTGTCGATTTATGCCCAACCGTCGGGAAATATCTTCCACACTAAGACTATGCTGCATAAAGTTTGCTGTAATGTAGTCATGAGCCAGTCGTTCGTATCGGGCAACTGTATTTCCGTCGTCAAATATATTTGTGATGATTTCAAAAAGCTTTGACGCCAGAAAGGTTTCTCGCATAGTGTTCTTGTCTGCACATTTCAAAAGCTCAGAAAAGGTGTTTTCGTGATATGGAAAGACGGGAATAATAATCTTGTCAAGCTTTTTTGCCAGTTGACCGTCAAAGCCTATCCATATATATTGCCAGGGGGTTTCTTTGTCAGCGGTGTAGGTGGTTACTTCTCCGGGGCGAATCAGGAAAAGGTCTCCTGCCTTGACGTTATACACGTCTTTTTCGGTGGAAAAAGTTCCGCAACCGGAAAACACATAGTGGATAAGGTAGCTGTTTCTGACCGATGGACCAAAGCTGTGTCCTTTTGCACATTCTTCGTAACCGCAGGAAATCGGATTCAGATCACTAAAGTGACGATTAATAATAAAAAAATCTGTTACCATTGTTTTTACCTCGTAGTTTTTCAGAATTATTACCAGTAGGTTACATTATAACATATTATAGTCACATATTTCAATTCATTTTTGAAAAAAATTGTGATAATATGAGAATACATTGAGGCTTGATGTTACAAAATGCCTTAAAAATATGTATCGGAGGAGAAAAAATGATTAAAATTACCTTTGTAGGTGCAGGAAGCACCGCCTTTGTAAAAAATGTTATTGGTGATACTATGCTCACCCCTGCTTTACGTCAGTGTGAAGTGGCTCTTTATGACATTGATGCGGAACGTCTTGCTGAATCGAAAATTCTGATTGAGGCACTTAATGCCAAAATTAATGACAACAGAGCAGTTGTAAAGACATATCTCGGTGTAGAAAATCGGAAAGAAGCATTGCGTGGCGCTGACTTTATTGTTAATGCCATTGCGGTTGGCGGATATAACAGTACAAAGATAGACTTTGAAATTCCTAAAAAATACGGTCTTCGTCAGACGATTGCCGACACTTTGGGTATAGGCGGTATTTTCCGTGCTCTTCGTACTATTCCTGTATTGAGAGAGATTGCTGAAGATGTTGAAGAAGTTTGTCCGAATGCCTGGTTCCTGAACTATACCAATCCCATGGCTATGATAAGCGGATTCCTTCAGAGATACACGGGTATGAAAACGGTCGGACTTTGTCACAGCTGGCAGGATTGCATCAGCTGGCTTTACAAGAATATGCATATGGAAATGCCGGAAGGCGTAACAAGCAAAATTGCAGGTATTAACCATATGGCTTGGGTTCTTGAAGTTCGTGACAAGGATGGCAATGATCTTTATCCTATGATAAGACAGAAAACTGCTGAAATCAATGCAAACGAAATTCACGGTGATATGGTTCGTTTTGAATACATCAGAAGACTTGGTTATTATTGCACAGAATCAAGTCATCATAATTCGGAATACAATCCCTTCTTTATCAAACCCAATTATCCCGAATTGATTGAAAAGTATAATATTCTGATTGACCATTATCTTGAAACAAGCCTTGACCAGATTGAAAACTGGAAAAAGCAGAAAGCGGATATTCTCAGCGGAAAAAATATTGAACACCCAGTGAGAAGTAAGGAATATGCATCACGTATAATGGAGGCAATGGTAACAAATGTTCCGTATTCGATTGGTGGTAACGTAATCAACAGAGGCTTTATCACCAATATTGTGAATGATGCCTGCGTTGAAGTTCCGTGCTTGGTTGATCGCAACGGAATTCATCCTACATATGTGGGTGCCCTTCCTCAGCAGCTTGCGGCAATGAATATGACCAATGTTAACCCGCAGATGATGACGATTGAGGCGGCCGTTACCAAGAAACGTGAGCACGTTTATCATGCGGCAATGGTTGATCCACACACAGCGGCGGTACTTTCAATTGACGATATTGTTGCAATGTGCGATGAGATGATTGATGCACACAATGCATCAGGTCATCCCGTGCTTGTATAGAAGAATTTATTGCATGAACTGTTCCTTGCATTCAGCAGGGAACAGTTCTTTTTTTATCTTTTAGGAAAGTATAACAGAATGTTATATTTCCTAAATTACAAATAAAGTGTACCTTAATCCCCTCAAGATTGAGGGCAGGGGAGTTGATGTGTTCAACCGAACACTTTTTTATATATCACATTATGACATAAAAAAATTACATTTTGCAACCTTACAATACCATTTATACAACAGGATAAGTAAATTAACACAGATAATTTAAAGCTGCAGTCTATTATTCAAGCGAAGAAAAAGAATATTTAATCTTGTTTTTTGCTAAAAAAATCCTTGTAATACGGAGAAAAATGATATATAATAATAGGTGGAAATAAGCTTGAAAATGGGGCTTGATTGGTTACAGGACAAAAGAAAATATGCATTAATGTTGAGGGGGATGATGGAGCTGTGTTTAACGGAAAAA
Organism: Clostridia bacterium; assembly: GCA_045579055.1. Classification (GTDB taxonomy): domain Bacteria; phylum Bacillota; class Clostridia; order Monoglobales; family Monoglobaceae; genus SIG440. The sequence continues at coordinate 10,205 of JAZNLK010000022.1, read as the reverse complement.
TGAAGGCTGTTACATTCAGTTATGATGATGGTGTTCCTCAGGATGTGAGGCTCATTGAGATTTTTGATAAATATAACCTCAAAGCCACATTCAATCTCAATTCGGAGAATTTTGGCAAAAAAGGGCATTATGACCGAAATGGGAAGATAATACCAACGGACATCGTGTTGGCTGAAGAAGTGAAAGAGAGATATAAGAATCATGAGGTGGCGGCACATACCCTTACACACCCAAACCTCACAACCCTTGATGACGAAGAAGTCATTCGTCAGGTTGAAACCGACAGACAGAATCTTTCCAAGTTGGTGGGGTATGATGTTGTGGGATTTGCTTATCCCTGCGGCGGTGTGAACAATGATGATCGAGTTGCAAAGTTAATCAGGGAGAACACAGGTGTTAAATATGCAAGAACAATCACCTCCACGTTGAATTTTGATTTGCAGGACAATATATATAGGTTTAACCCAACGGTTCACAGCATTGCCGACATGGACAACTGGTTCAATTTGGCAAAGGAATTTGTTGAACTGAAAACCGAAACCCCGAAGCTTTTTTATATTTGGGGTCATAGCTATGAGCTTGATTTCGAGGATACATGGGACAGAATGGAGGAGTTCTGTGCTCTGATTTCCAATCGTGATGATATTTTTTACGGAACCAACAGCGAAGTTTTGTTGAGATAGAATTTGAAAGGATTTGATTTTATGTTTGAAAAGGTAACCCCCGAATCCGTGGGAATTTCGTCGGCACATATCGAAAAGTACCTGAGGCTTTTTGAAAGATTCCACCTTCCCATCCATTCGGTTGTGATGATGAGACACGGAAAGGTTTTCTATGAAAATTACTGGAAGCCCTTTGATGCGGACTATCCCCACAGGATGTATTCCGTAACAAAAAGCTTTGCAGGATTGGGAATAGGTTTTCTTGTTCAGGACGGAATGATTGATTTGGATGAACCTGCAGTTGCATACCTTGATGAAGAAACCACAAAAAATGCAGGCGAATATGTGAAGAAGCAGACGGTTCGTCAGATGCTGATGATGTGCACCGGCGGAACCTGCAAAGTAAGCCATTTCTTTGCGGAAAAGCCTGCTGACAGACTGAAACATTATTTTGACCGTTCTGCACCCGAATATAACGAGGTGTCCCATATTCCGGGAACAATGTTCGAATATGACAGCACAGGCTCCTTTGTCCTTGGTGCAATTGTGGAAGAGGTCAGCGGAAAAACTTTGCTTGAATATCTGAGAGAGAAGCTTTTTGACAAAATCGGGGTATCGAAGGAGGCGTATTTCCTGCAAAGTCCAGGCGGACATACATGGGCGGATTCGGGCTTGATTTGCACAGCTATGGATTTGGCAAGAACAATGCAGTTTTTGCTTGATGGCGGAAAGTGGAATGGTGAACAGATTCTCGATGAGGAATTTGTTAAGGATGCAACGTCGAATCTGATTTCAACAGATGGAACAGGTCATTACGGTCCGGGTTCCGATGGCTATGGCTATCAGATATGGAAGACTGCACACGACAGCTTTGCTTTCTTTGGCCTGGGAATGCAGTATGCTATGGCTGTTCCCGAAAAGGATATGGTTCTTGTTGTGAATGCTTACTGCCAGGGAAGCCCCATTGCCAAGTCGGTTATTCTGGACAGATTTTTTGAAGAGATTGAAGAAAAGGCTGTTGATATGCCTCTGTCTGAAGATAAGGCTGCATATGAAGCATTGATGGAATATTCAAAAGACCTTGAGCTTTATGCATTCAAGGACAGTTTTGAGGATAATGTTGCGGATGAGGTCAGTGGAAAGGAATATATTATGGATGAGAACCCCATGGGAATCTCAAAAATGAAGTTTACCTTCACCGATGATGTGTGCAAGCTTGATTATACAAACGCTCAGGGTGACAAGACCCTGCTTTTCGGAATGGAAAAGAATGTGTTCGATATATTCCCTCAGGAGGGATATTCCGACATGGTGGGAAATGAGGTTGTCCCCGGAAATTACTATAAATGTGCAGCAAGTGCGGTATGGACACACAAACGCAGTCTTAAGATGCTTGTTCAGGTTGTTGACAAGTACTTCGGCAGACTGTTTATGCGTGTGACATTTACGGATGATGGACAAATTGCTGTTATGATGCACAAAGATTCAGAGAATTTTATGAACGAATATCAGGGCTATGCTCAGGGAAGACTTGCGTAAAGTTCGATGTATCGTGCCGTAATGGGGAAAGGTGATATTATGGTTAAGGTAACACTTTTGGGAGATTCAATCCGTATGGGCTACGGTAGGCTGGTTCCAGAGATGCTGGGTGAGAACTATACCGTATTTCAGCCGGAGGAAAACTGCAGATTTGCAAAATATACATTGAGAGGTCTTGATTTGTGGCGTGCCGGGATTGAAGGAAGTGATATAATTCATTGGAACAACGGTCTTTGGGATATCACTACCTGTGTTGACGGAAATCCTTTTTCGGACAAGGGTGAATATGTAAAAACCATGGTTCGTATCGGCAAAATCCTGAAGGAGAGGGCAAAAGAAGTGATTTTTGCAACCACCACAGCAGTGAATGATGAAGGGAATCCGTATGACAAAAATTTCCGCATTGCGGAATACAATGAAGCTGTTATTCCGGAGTTGAAAAAGTTGGGCATAAGAATAAACGATTTATATTCGGTTATTTATCCGAAAATTGATGAATTTGTTTCTGAGGACTACCTTCATATGAATGAGAAGGGATACGAAACACTTGCACGTCAAGTGGTAAAGTCAATTAAAGAGGCGGAAGGTGTACTACATAAAGAGTAATAGACGAAGCAGAATAAAGTTTTTAATGATTGGTGCACACCGGGACGACAAAGAACTCTGTTGAGAAGAAAAAACAGAAATGTCGCCAATTCCTTAATGGTTGAGAAATGAGTTATAGATTTTGATGAAAAAGAGCTGTAGTCAATTCGATTTTAAAAATCGTTGGCTACAGCTCATAGTTTTTATTTGATTTTTAATAAAGAATTTTAACAGGACCGTATAATCCGCCTGACAAAGAGTCAGCGTGAAAAAGGTCTTCTCTCTCTCGATAGGGGGTCAGCTGCCAGGGTTGCCATTTGTCGAAGGAATCTGTGAACAGATATTCATTGGCTGCTGAGTTTGTGACCCTGATTTCCAAGGTGTTTTCTTTTTTTAGAAGTTCTCCGGGAATTTCGAAGGCATAGGGATTCATAGCTATGATGCCGAGGGATTTGCCGTTTATAAACACTTCACAGGAACAACAAACCTTGCCCAAATCCAGATGGATTTTTGAAACCTTTTGGGGCAACGTGAAGGTGGTTTTGTATATTCCGCTTCCTGAAAATTCCTTGCCCGTATATTCACACCAGTCGCCCAAAGCGACGGGTACTTCGTCCTCGTTGATGGTATGGGTTTCAAATTCCATTGCACCAATAACAAATCTGCTTGTGCGACGGAAGGTGAAATCATTAAGGTTGATTTCATTGTCAAAGATATCTTCCTTTTCTGCAGAAATATCACCTTCCCAAAGGAAGAGGATTCTTCCCGACGGCAAACTGAAGGTTGAAGAATTTGGTTCAAAAATCCTTCCGCATTCCGGGTCGAGAACAAAGAATTCGTTATCAAGTGAAACGTCAAAGGTGACGGTATCTTCTGCCTCATTGAAGAGCATATATAATGTTCCGTTGTCACAATTGCGAACGCAAAGACGGAGCAGTTCGCTTTCGCCCGAAACAGATATTGGGGAAGCAAAGTGTGATTTTATGCTGTCAATCAGGGGTGAGTTTTCAAGGCCGCAAATTGGCGCATTGGAAACCACAAAAACTTTTCCGCCACCTGCCATAAATCTGAAAAGAACAGCCTTTGTTTTTTCGGGCATAAAGCTGCATTTGGGGATAATAACCGTACTGTAGCAGGCTTTGCCCATAACGATTTTTCCTGAATCAAGCATATTTGAATCTGCAAGGGTGAAAACATCGTCATCTGCAATGTCAAAGAGAAGTCTTTCGGATTCCATATCCTTTGCAATTGCTTCAAAGGCTGCTGCAACAACGTTGGTATCTTTACCCGAAAGCAAATCGCATACGGGCATATAGAGTGCCATATCTGCTGTGCGTTCACCGAGAGCTGCAAGATATGAAAGACGCTCTGCATATTCATTAAAGACCGCAAGGTCTTTGTAGCAAGCGTGTTTTTCGGTGAAGTAGGGGAGTTCACCCATCATCAAAAAGCCTCTGCGGCAATATGGAACAGCAAAAAAGTTAAACAAATTTATGCCACGGACAGCCTGAAAGTTCAGAACATATCGCATCTGGTTGAAGTCAACTCCTGCACCGTAAACACCCAAGGATTCACTCATGGAATATCTTTCGCCCACTTGTGCGGCGGCAGAGGATGCGTATTTTGGGAAGAAGTTATTCACGGCTTCCTTCTTTTCAACGGGATTGTCGGTGTTAGCGAAAATCTGTCGCCAGATTACGTCAATACCGGGTATATCAAAACAACGGAGTGCTCGCATAAGATTGAAGTTTCCTGAGTCAATACAGTTTCTGTACGCTGTGTGGTCAATATCCATATGTCCTGTGAATGCAAGTCCGTGGCTGTTTGACCATTCTTTGTTTTTCAGAAGGAAGTTGTTGCAGAACAGTCTGCTGCAAAGGTCAAACCATGCGATTCTTGCACGGCTTCCTTCCTCTGAGGGTTCACGTTCGCCCAACAGCTCAGACAGAAACTTGTGTATGCTGTATCCGTTTTCTTTTTCAAAAAGTTCTTCAATTTCTTCTCTGAAGGGAACCTTTCGGGGAGCAGTTGGTTCATCGGTGAAGACCGCAAGAATTGTATCACCCAAAAATTCCTCAATATAAGGCTTATACGCTTCATGGGTCAACTCAATGAACTTATCTGTTGATTCAGCCTTTGTCACATCTGGAATGTCGGGAACTCCCGGGTCAAAACGGTTTTTGAAGTAGTAATATTCTGTTATTTCACTGTCTTTTTCGAAAATATAACCCTTTTCAATCTGTTCATCATCAAGAAGTGCAAGAATGGCGTCCTTGGCGGGTTCGTAGGTAGTACCTTTGATTACATCAACTTTCCGTGATGCAAGGCTTTTTCGTCCGTATTTTTCAGGGTCTTCAAGGAAAACTCTGCCGCAGGCACCGCCCGAAGGCCAGCCCCCTTCATCATAAAACCAAGTATACATATTTCGTTTTTTGAGACCTTCCATTGCGTAGCGGTATTCCTCAAAATAGGGCTTTGTGAGATAGTCGGGCTCCAGAAGCGTGGGAATCCGTGCAGGACGGAAGGATTTAGGCTCTGCAATGATTGCAATGGCTTTTATGCCAAGTCGCTGCATTTCGTCAAGCTGATTGTCCATTTCCTCCCGTGTTATAGGACCGTTCCAAATCCAGTTGTATACCGGAGAATAGAGAGAAGAGGGGGTTTCAAAGTCTTCTATTGAAAAAGAGTTTTCTTCTCCATATATTTTTTTTACGAAGCTGTTCATATTATGTACCTCCCGGCTTGAAATGTGTTTTTAATGTTGTTTTACTTTTTTTGAAAAAAAGTACGCTGAAACAATAAAGAGAATGACTATAACAAGCAAATAGCAGTGCAAGAATGAATAACCGATATAGTTTGCTATAAATGCAAATATAGGAGGTGCTATCAAAATCCCAAAATAGGCTGCCGCCATTTGTGAACTCAGGACGGACGGTGAGTGCTTTTGACCAAAGTGTGTAGGTGTAAGATGCATAATATTGGGGTAAATGGGACCTACACCAAGTCCTACCAAAAACAAGCCCGGAATAGCAACGGATGAAATGGGTATAAACATCAAAACTGTACCGCCCAACATAATAACCGTAGAAAGCTTTATAAGGTTCCAGGCGGATATCTTTGTGGAAAGGAGACCGGACAAGAATCTACCAAGAGCCATTCCAATAAAAAATGTGGTTATCAAGCCTGCTGCAGATGCGTCACTGAGACCGTGGGCTTCAATCAAAAACGAGCTTCCCCAGGTCATAACAACACCTTCTATTGCGTTTGCGGCAATACACATAAGCCAATCAAGTCTGATGGCTGAGTTCTTTGCCATTGCAATGTAGGAAAGGTTTTCGGGCTTTACGGGGTCGGCATCTTCGCTTTGTGCCTGATGATTAACCTTTTTCCATAATGGAAAGCTTAGGATAAAGATAACAGCAATAGCCAATTGGAGAAAGAAAACCATGCGGTATCCGCCACGCCAACCGTCGAGTCTGAGCATTATGGACATAATATATGGACTGGCAATAGTACCTATTCCGAAAAAACAATGCATAAAGTTCATATGTATTGCTTTGTAATGCAATGATATGTAGTTGTTGAGTGCTGCATCAGTGGCACCGGCACCAAGTCCCAAAAAAATTGCAAACACGCACATCATCCACAGATTGGGAGATATCGAAAATCCAAAAAATGAAACAGCTGCCAAAACAGTGCAAACAGCAACAACTGTGCGGGTGCTGAATTTGTTTACCAAACGTGTTCCGAACATACTGGAAATAATGGTAAAGCCGGTGGTGAGAATTGTAATATAATTGGCTGAGGCGGGCAAAAGTCCAAATTCGGTTTGAATTGCAGGAAAAGCTGTTCCGAAAAGAGAAGATGCCAATCCGGGGCATATAAAGGTAAGATAAATTACCAATAATAACAACATTGTAATCATTTATGTATTCCTCCGAAAGATTAATTGAATGCTATTTCTCGTTTGTCATATTGAATGTGGGACAAAGCTCACGCCATACGTCTGTGTGTGCTTCGCAGTCAAGAAAATGGTCAAATCTTGCGTTTTGTCTCGGCTCTGAATTTTCGGTATACCCGTCACGGATAACGCCCATATAGTGAGCTTTGACGCTTTCACAGAAGGCGTGCCAGCCGTCCTTCCACTGACCGTTTTTCAGTTCTTCGTTGCGTTTTGCGAATTTTGACATAATTCTTTCCTTGTCTTCGCCCTTTGCAAGGGAAATGCCGTTGTCTTCGGGAGAAACAATGAAAGGAATAAATTCAATTTCGTTTGTTTTTGTGTCATATTTCACAGCAAGGGATGTGTTCCACATTTCGGGGTCAGCATTGAAGCCGGGTTTAACAAAGTGGAAGTTACCCTGACCATAGAGAATGTGACCGCCCTCATAGTTTTCGTAGCATCCGATGCAATGGCTGTGCTGACAGAGAACAACGTCTGCACCGCAACGAATCATTGCACGGCAAGCTCTGTGAAGTCTTGGTGATGGGTAGAGACAATGCTCCTTGCCACCGTGGTAAATCACGATTACTCTGTCGTTTTCCTTTTTTGCGGCAATGATGTCTTCGATTGTATTAAATTCATCAAAGGGGCGTGAACCCATTCTGTCGTCAAGGGCGTATGAGTATTCGTGTTCGCATACGGCGATGATTGCCACCTTTTCACCGTCTTTTTCAAAGACAATGTTTTTTCTTGAATCTTCGTAGTTATTCCCGAAGCCGGTGTATGCAATGCCTGCTTTGTTCAGAATTTCAAAGGTATCCTTCACGCCCTGTCTTCCAAAGTCGAAAAAGTGGTTGTTGCTCAAGCCGCAACAGTTGATGCCGATTTCAGAAAGAACCTCGGCAACCTCGGGACAAGCCTTCAAAGCAGGTCCGAATTTTTCAATTTCCTTTTTGCTATCTGTCAGAACACATTCAAGGTTAACAAAGGCTATGTCGTTTCCCTGAAAAAGGGGAAGGGTGTCCGTAAAGAGCTTTTCGGCATTTTTTTCTTTGAATAAAGGATTTGTGACATCTGTTGGTGAAAGATCACCGAGAAGTAATGTTTTCATATTTTTATCTCCTGTTTTATTCTGAATTGTAATTTATACTTAGAATAATTAACCATTCTAAGCTATTTTATCACAAGAACCATCAAACAACAAGGAACAAAATTAATGAGTAATAGCATTTTTTGAACAATTTTATTGCGTTAACAAAAAATTATGATTTTTACGTTCCTCAAAAAGACAAATTGATATCTTTAAATGGAAGTCTGTGAAACGCCTTGCGTTTTTAGTTTGTAATGGTGGTCGCTGAAAAGCATATAGCCACGGATAAAACAATAAAATCGTTCAAAATTTATTGAATACTCATTAATATAGTTAGTTGTTGTTTTAACCTTCTTATGCTAAAATGTTCTTAATGAAATTTATGCACAAAAAACTATGCACCTAAGGAGGAATTACTATGAAAAGAACCTTGTGCGGCTTTTTAGTATTTGCGATGATTTTGACACTCATCGTAATGCCAACGAGTGTAACCGCAACGGATTCATTCAGCGGAGATTATGTTGAGGGAGATACGGTTATTGCATCCTTTGATGCAAGCAATGAGGATGACCTGGCACAGCTTGCTTCATCAAACGGTACTGTGCAAACAGGAACATTTGCGGGCGAAACCTATGCCTATACAAGTAAAACAGATAACGCTTCCTGTTTGAAACTACCGCAAATTTTGCCGACACTTTCGGAAGAGGAGTCCGTGTTTGTGAAGCTTCGTTTTCATGCGGTTATGAACGATGTAAATCTCACTAACGGCAAGACTATATATGTGTGGACACAAAACTCCGGAAATGCCAGAGGCGGAGTTAATATGGGAGAAAATCTGACTAATTTGATTACAGATCCTTCTGTTGATGCTCCCGGTGTGGATGTAATTCTGGAAATGAAGTCCGGAGGCTTTGATGTCTATACAAGAACCGTAGGTTCTGATGAGTGGGCGAAGGATTATACCAACAAAGAATATCAGGTACGTACAGGCGACAGCGCACTTAATGTTTGGTATGCATTGGCTGTAAGCAACGTAAAGGTATACAAAAAGCAGGCTCCTGAGATGGAGGCGGTAAATATAGCGTCAAAGTCGGATGCTGTGGCTATGAAAGCTGCAATAGAGGCAAATTATGAAGCTCTCGGTATTGATTTGTCACTACTTGAAGGCTTGGATGAGCTTGCAGTTTATGAGGAAATGCTCGGAGTGACTTATTATACAGCCGAAGAGGTTGCAAATGCATTCGAGGCTGCGGTTGAAACCGTGAGAAACTCCATATTCAGAGGCGACTATGCAGAAGGTGACCTTGTTATCGGGAGCTTTGATGCAAGTGATGATAATGATATGAATCAGCTTTATACATTCAATGGGGCTACAATTCAGACCACAGAGTTTGGAGATGGAGTGTATGCTCATGCACCAAATGGCGATTGGCTGTTGATTCCGCAGATATCACCTTCTCTTTCGGAAACCGAGTCGGTATATGTGAAATTCCGTATCCATGCCATTGACGATAACAATATTGCAGGCAAGACGGTTTATATGTACACAAAAGATTCCGGAAACAGAAGAGCCAGCCGACTTTTATATAATAATCACCCGGACGGTGCCGGTGCAAGTATTCCCGGCAACAGACTTCTTGCAGATTCTGCCACCGGTGTGGATGTAATTTTTGAAATGAAGGCAAACGGCCACTCCAACTATGTGAGAACCGCAGGTTCTGACGAAGAGTGGACATTGCTTGAAGAGGATAAAGGATATTCCACCAATTCTTCGTTTAAGATACTTCAGCTTCAATATGGTCTTGGCATAAGTGAGGCAGTTGTATACAAAAAGCTTTCTCCTGAGGTTGCGGCAATAAATGTTGCGGCGGAGGCGGACGCTGAGGCGATGCGGGCTGCCATTGAGGCGAATTATGAAGCACTCGGCATTGACCTGTCGTTGCTTGCAGGCGTAGACCCTTTGGCGGTTTATGCTAAGATGCTTAGCAAAACTTATGCAACGGCAGAAGATGTTGTTGCTGCATTTGAAGCGGCAATTCCTTATACAGGGGATTATGTTGAAGGCGAAGATAAAATTGTTTTAACTCTTGATACAAGCACAATTTCCACCACAACGGAAGGTGCAACCATTCAGTCGGTTACATATGGCGATGATACATATGTGTATGCAAATGGTACAAATGCATATGCAACAATTCCGGTGAAGCCTACGCTTCCCACGGGAGAGGACAAGCTGTACTTGAAATTCCGTACTCACGCAACAGATGATGTGGGATATGCACATACGTATATGTATTTCAACCACTCAGGCACAGGACAACGAAGAATTACGGGTAATTTCAACACCTTTTTGCCTGAAGCAGGTATTTCGTTCAGTACAGCAAGT